>CALATR010000572.1 GCA_937891875.1 uncultured Pseudomonadota bacterium
CGACGGGGAGGACGGGGCCCAGGCCGAGCCGGAGCCCGCCGGGGACCTGCCCGCGGACGAGGCGCTCGCCGCGGAGCTGGCTGCGCTGGAGAGCCTGCTGTGACCGACCCCCGCGTACTGCAGGCGCTGCGCCGGGCCCGGGAGCGCATCGAGGCCCTGGAGGGCATGGTGCGGGCGACCCGGGCTCCCGTGGCGATCACCGGCCTCGCCTGCCGACTTCCGGGTGCTCACGACCCCGAGACGCTGTGGGATCGCATCCTGGCTCGGGACTCGGCGATAGGCCCCGTGCCAGCGGATCGCTGGGACGCGGACGCCTTGTGGGCGCCGGCCCCGTCGCCACCAGGGCGGATCGTGCAGCGCACCGGCGGCTTCCTGGACAACGCGGCCGAGTTCGACGCGGACGCCTTCGGCATCCACGACCGCGAGGCCGACACGATGGACCCCCAGCACCGCTGGCTGCTGGAGGCGTGCCACGAGGCGATCCAGCGATCCGCGGTCGACCCGCGGGACCTGCGGGGCTCGCGCACGGGGGTCTACCTGGGCATGTGCACGACCGACTGGGGTCGGGCCCAGCTGCGCGCCGAGGCCGCCGCCGACATGGACGTCTACACCGGCACCGGCGCCGCGGGCTCCATCGCGTCGGGGCGGCTCGCATACGCGCTGGGCCTGGACGGGCCGGCGCTGACCGTGGACACCGCGTGCTCCTCATCGCTGCTGGCGGTGCACCTCGCCGTGCGCGCGCTGCGGGCGAGCGAGATCGACCAGGCCGTCGTGGCCGGGGTCAACGCGGTGTTCTCCCCCGAGCTGTCGATGTACTTCTCCCAGCTCGGGGTCCTGAGCCCGACCGGCACCTGCCGGCCCTTCGACAGCCACGCCGACGGCTACGTGCGCGCCGAGGGCTGTGTCGCCGTCACCCTGCGCCGCCTCGACGACGCGATCGCCGAGGGCGCGCCGATCCTGGCCGTGATCCATGGCTCGGCAACCAACCAGAATGGCGTTCGCAACGGCATGATCGCCCCGAGTGGCCTGGCGCAGGCCCGGGTGGTGCGCGCCGCGCTGGACGACGCCGGGGTGGCGCCCGCCGACGTCGGCCTGGTGGAGGCGATGGGCAGCGCGACCCCGATGGGCGACCTGCTCGAGCTGGACGCCCTGCGCTCGGTGTGGCGGGGTGCGGGACCCGTCGCCGTGTCCGCGGTCAAGGGCGTGGTCGGCCACTCGGAGGGGGCGGCGGGACTCACCAGCCTGATCGCCGCCGCGCTGGCGATCCGCGCGCGCACCATGCCGCCGGTGGCGCGCCCGGCCGACCGTCCCGACGGCGATCCCCTGGTCTTCCCGGCGAGCGCGCGCCCCTGGGAAGGCGGCGCCCACGCCGGCGTCAGCGCCTTCGGCTTCTCGGGCACCAACGTGCACGTCGTGCTGGGGCCGCCTCCCGAGCGTCCAGCCGAGGAGGCGA
>CALATR010000573.1 GCA_937891875.1 uncultured Pseudomonadota bacterium
CGATGGGCCTGCAGTACCGGAGGATGGCGCCTCTTCCGAAGCGGTCGGGGCCCCAGGCCGGGCCGTTGAACGTGCGCATGCACCAGAGCCGCCGCTCCTCGAGCACCTCGGTCAGGAAGGTCGCGTCCCAGCCCTCGTCACCGATCCCGAAGCCGACCTCCACGATCGTGTCGACCACCGCGTCCTCCGTCGGCTCCTCGCCGAGCTCCGCCCACGCCTTGTCCGCATGGATCGTGCCCGGCGGGTCCAGCCGATCGAGCCAGCGCTGGACGACGCCGTCACCTTCGACCTCGACCGCGTGGAAGACCCGGGCGGTGGCCTGGGCGTAGGCGGCACGCGTGGTGTCCCGCTGGGCCTCGATGGCCCGCTCCATGCCGTTGGGCGTCATCCACCCGTCCACCCCCATCAGCAGGTCCACCCAGCCGCGGGTCCGGTGCTCCCCGGCGAACCAGCCGACGAGCCCCTCGTGCACCGATCGGGGCAGACAACGTGTGGTCTCGCTCAGCACCGCGTGGCCGATCTCGTGCCGCAGCGTCCCGTAGACCCGCTCCTTCGGACCGTGCTCGACGTCGACGTGCACCTGGCCGTCGTAGATCCCGACCGCGCCCTCCATGGCCCGCAGGGTGCGCGCGGTCGTCCAGCTCTTGTGGTCGTAGAGGATGACGTCGAGCCGGCCCGGCCGCAGGCGCCCGAAGGCCCGCTCCGCCGCGTCCAGCATGCCCGAGATCTCGGCGATCCCCAGCCGGTCGAGGTCGTAGGGCTCTCCCACCACGCAGCGTCGCACCCGACCGGCGTCCTCGCAGCGCATGCCCTGTGGCTGGGGGTAGCTCTCCCAGCGGCCTGGACGGCACATCGGCACGTCGGGGACGTAGGCCCCATCGTCGGGCTCTGCCTTGGCGCTCGCATCGGCCTCGGGATCCGGCGGCTCCCACAGGTCCACCACGGCGTCCGGCTCCGGCGGCGCGGGTCGTTCCAGGAAGAGCAGGCCGAAGAGCACGCACAGGACGAGCAGCACGAAGGCGATCAGCCCCCGCTCCACCGTCTTGCGCCAGCGCTCGAGCCGCTCCATGCCACCCCCGAGACAAGTCGAGGATAGCCCGGTCGACCTACGCCACCTTCCGCATGAACTGGCGCTCCCAGATCAGGTCCGCCAGCTCCTGCCGCACCCGCGCGGTCAGCGAGGGCGCCTCCAGGCCGAGCCGAACCGACGAGACCTTGCGACGCACGATGGCCGGGCTGGTGATGCCCTCGACCTTCAGGCGCTTCGCCGCCCCGTCCGAGCGGATCTTGATGACGACCTCATCCCCCTCGGACACCACGACCGGGTGGTCGAGCTCGACGAAGAAGCCGAGATCGCTGGCGTCCACCAGGCGACCGATGACCACCTGGGGCAGTCCGACCACGCGCAGATCGACCACCAGCTCGTCGGCTTCGAAGGACACGCGCGGCGCTCGGCGACGATCATCCATGGACGCACCTCCACGCCCGGGATCGGATCGCAGCGGCGCCGGTTGAGGGAAATCTACTCGACGTCGACCGGGTCACCGCCGGCAAAGACGTGTCGATACCAGGCTCCTGGAGGTACCACGACGTCGTCCCAGACGATGCAGCTGTCGAGCCGAGCGCCGGCCGGCACGACCGCGCGGGCTCCGATCGCCGACTGCACGACCTCGCCCTGGATGCGCGCGCCCTCGCCGACCCACACCGGACCGTGCAGGCGCCCACCCTGGGCCGTTGCCACCGAGCCCGTCACCGTGCCCCCCGCCGCCCGGCTCCACGGGTCCAGCGGCAGGGAGACCGCCCCGCCCAGCACGGCGAGGTTGGTGTCGAGGTACGCGGCCGGATCGCCCACGTCGAGCCAGGTGCCGTCGTGGCGGACCGCGGCGACCCGGCGCCGGGGGACCTCGGCGATGTAGGCGGTGCGCACGATGCAGGCCATGCCCTCGGGCACGTGGTCGAGCATGTCGCGGTGCAGGGCGTGGATGCCGGTGAAGTGGGCGTCGCGATGCTCGGCGCCCTCGGGGGTCGAGCGGGCCATGCGCTTGAGGTCGGTGACGAGACCGGCGTCATCGTAGGCGACCACGCCGTAGCGCTCGCGGGCGTCCTCGGGGTGCACCCGCAGGGCCATGGCGCCGCCGCCGCCGGGGATGGCATCGAGGAGCGCGCGCAGGTCGACATTGCACAAGGTGTCGCCGTTGACCACGGCCACCGTCTCGGCGAGCTGGTCGCGGACCTTGCGCAGTCCGCCGCCCGTACCGAGAATGTCGGGAAGTTCCTCGCTGATCGTCACATCTACGCCCTCGTGGCTCCCGGCCCAGGGGCGCAGCTGATCGGCCAGGTGGTGGGCGTTGACCACGACCGGCGAGAGCCCGTGCCGCGCGCACAGGGCGAGCGCGTAGGACAGCATGGGCACGCCGCACACCGGTACGAGGGGCTTCGGCTTGAGCGTGGTCAGCGGGCGGAGGCGGGTGCCGAAACCGGCAGCGAGGACGAAGGCCTGGTGCATGATGGGAGCCTAGCGCCTGCGAACCCGCTCGTCCGAGCGCCCCGGGGATCTCATGACCGACCGCGCCGCCACCGCACCCAAGCCGCGCTCGCTGACGACCCCCATCCTGGGCGCGCTGTTCCTGCTGGCCGCGGCCGCCTTCTTCGTCGGCTTCTGGATGGACGACGTGGTGGTGCGCCTCGTCAGCAAGCCCATCCCCGTGCTCGCCCTGGCGGCCTGGGTGGCGCTGTCCAAGCCCGATCGCATCGGCTGGGCCGTGTTCGTCGGCCTGCTGCTGTCGGTCGTGGGCGACATCCTGCTCGAGATCCCCGCCGACCTCTTCGTCTTCGGGCTCATCGCCTTCCTGACCGCCCACCTCGCCTACATCGGGGCCGCGCTCCTCGACACCCGCCGCCTCGCCCCGCTGCGCGCGCTCCCGGTGCTCGGCTACTGCGCCGCCATCTACCTGGTGCTGTTCCCGGGCATGGGCGGGCTCGCCGTGCCGGTCGCCGTCTACGTCACGGTCATCGGCACCATGCTGTGGCGCATGGCGGCCCGGGTCGACGGGCGCACCACCGCCTGGCTCGCGTTCACCGGCGCCGTCATCTTCACCGTTTCCGACTCGATCATCGCCGTGCGCAAGTTCGGCGTGGACTTCACCCTCGCCCGCGAGCTGATCATGCTCACCTACTGGGGCGGTCAGGCGCTCATCGCGGCGAGCGTGGTCAAGGGAGTCTCCGAGCGCCTCACGTCCCGGGCTGGCTGACCTCGACGCCCAGGTGGCCGCTGACGGCCGCGATGTAGGCGATCTCGGCGCTGGCGACGTCGCCGTCGGACTCCGCGATCTGCACCAGGTCGTCCACGAGGCCGGCCAGGGTGTCGTGCTCATAGGCCTCGCGCAGGGCGAAGCAGTGGGCCTGCACGCTGTCCAGGTAGGCGTCCATGCCGCCCGACTGGAACACCTGCTGCAGGTAGCCCCAGGCCATCTCGACACTGTCGATCAGCGTGTGCTCGTCGTCCTGCACGTGGCGGGCGAGGCGCGCGTAGACGTTGTCGGTCTCCTCGTCATGGAGCACGCCGTCGATGATGGCGAGCCCCAGCAGCAGGTAGGCCGCGGACGCGCCGTGGGTCCAGTTCTCGGGCGGGGTCGGAAGGTCGGCCTGGGGCTCGTCGGACATGGTCACCTCGGGGCCGCGCAGCCTAACCCAGGCTGCCGGCGCCACCCGCAGTCGAGCTCACGCGGACTGCGGCCACCCGCTCGGAAGCGGCGCTCCCGGCCCGGCGGGCGCCTCGTCCAGCACCTGCTGTCCCGACGCGGTCGGCGTGCGGCTCCAGCGGACCGGGCGCACCACCTTGCCCTCCTGGCCCCGCCACAGCCGGCGCAGGTTCGGGGTGTGGGTGATGAGGATCGCGACGCCCAGCCCCAGCATGAGCGGCAGGAGCGTCGGCGAGAGCCACAGGGTCAGGCCCACCATCGCGAAGGTGGCGCCGAGGGCGGCGACGCTGGAGCGGCCGGTGAGCGCGAGGATGCCGAGCCACAGGCCCGCGGCAATGGACGTGGGCAGGGGTGCCAGGGCAAGCATGCCTCCCGCGGCGGTCGCCACGCCCTTGCCTCCGCGAAACTCCAGGTAGATTGGGAACACATGGGCGAGGAACGCCACCAGGGCGACCACTGCCGCCAGCCACGGATCGAGGTGTGGCCACAAGAGCCGGGCGATCAGCACGGGCACGGCGCCCTTGGCCACGTCGAGCGCCATCACCAGGCCACCGATGCCCCAGCCGTACAGCCTCGCCGCATTCGTCGCGCCCGGGTTGCCGCTGCCAGCGGTGCGCACGTCCTGCTCGCCGCCGTGCAGGGTCGTCACCACCAGGGCGAAGGGCACCGCGGCGACGGCGTAGGTGAGCAGCAGGTAGGCGAGCACGGGAGCCATGGGCGGCGGATAACCCGCGCCCCGTTGCAGGTACCTCACACGCACCCCTGGCCCAGCGGATACATTGGCGCGTCCCAGCCCTCGCCGAGAGGTCCCCATGCGTCTGGTCCATCTCCCCCTCGTCGTGCTCGCCCTCACCGCCTGCAACGGCGGCGATCCGACGGAGGACACCGATCCCGTCGACACCGGCGTCGCCTGTGACGTGGACGTCGACGAGGACGGGTTCTGCGCGGACGTCGACTGCGACGACAACAACCCGAACGCCTACCCCGGCGCCAACGAGATCCCGTACAACGGCAAGGACGAGGACTGCGACGGCGAGGACATCGTCGACTACGACCAGGACGGCTTCCTCGCCATCCGGGCCGGCGGCGACGACTGCAACGACGCCAACCCCGACATCTACCCGGGCGCTCCCGAGATCTGCTACGGCGACCTCGACATGGACTGCGATGGCTACATCCCGGTCGACGACTGCGACCAGGACGGCTTCGGTCGCCGCGCCGACTGCGATGACGAGAACCCGGCGGTCAACCCCGAGGCCGAGGAGATCTGGTACGACGGCATCGACGGCGACTGCAAGTACGACTCCGACTTCGACCAGGACCACGACTTCGACGAGGTGGACTGGGACGACAGCTGGCCCCTCGACAGCTGGCCCGACTCGGTCATCGTCTGGAGCGACACCGATCCGGGCAAGTTCAAGTACGTGCCCAAGGCCGAGCTGAAGGACTACTGGACCGGACTGGACTGCAACGACGTCGACGAGACCATCGGCGGCAACCTCAAGGAGCTGTGGGACGGGGTCGACCGCAACTGCGACGACGTCATCGATCAGCTCCACGAGCGCGATGACGTCGCCACCTGGCTCGGCAACGCCGGTGTCGGTGACGCGGCGCTCGGCTCCTCCGTCGTCGTCGTGCCCGACCTGAACGGCAACGGCGTGCCCGACATCATCGCCGCAGACTTCTACGCCGGCGCCGCCAACTCCGGCCGCGTGTACGGCTTCGACGCGGACGCTGCGTCCGGAAAGGGCTTCGAAGCGGCCTTCGTGCAGATCGACGACCCCGACACTGCCCAGCTCATCGCCGCCTACGACATCATCAGCCTGGGCGACATCAACGGCGACGGCAAGGCCGAGCTGGCCCTGGGCGCCCCCTACTTCGACCTGGGCCTGGACGGCGCCGTGGTCATCTACGACGGCGCGGACCTGGGCAACGGCGGCCCCAGCGGCAGCGGCACCAACCTGTTCAACAACCGGATCGGCACCGCGACGGTGGGCAACGGCTCTGGCGCCGCCCTGGCCAACCTCGGTGACCTCGACGGCGACGGCATCGCCGAGCTGGGTACCCACGCCACCTACATGGCCGTGTTCGACGGGCGTTCCGGCGGTACCACCGTCGGCGTGTTCAGTGGCGCCGTGCTGGCCGATGGCGGCAACATCGGCGCCGCGAAGGCCGAGAGCGTGTACTCCTCCGAGAGCGAGACCGAGCTGGGCAACTCGCTCGTCGGAGGCACCGACCTCACCGGCGACGGCGTGCTGGACGTGCTGGTCTCCACCAACGCCGCGTTCTCCTTCGACGCCACGACTGCGGCGTACGACTGCAGCAACCGCGAGGGCGGCAGCGTCTACCGCATCACCGGCTCCGACATGGTCGGCGGCGTGCTGGGCAGCCTGGCCGACCAGCCGAGCATCACCGGCGCCAACTGCCTCGGCTTCACCATGGGCCTCCTCGAGGACCTCGACGACGACGGCTACGGCGAGATGGTCCTCGCCGAGCCGGGCATGCCGAACGACCTCGGCGACCCCAACAGCGGCGTGGTCTACGTGATCGACGGCGACGAGTGGGCCGACGGCGGCGCGGCCTCGGAGCTGGCCTCCATCACCATCCGCGGGGTCGCGGCAGGCGCCCACCTGCGCGTGGAGCCCCGCTCCGGCGACCACGACGGCGACGGTGTTCCCGACCTGATTGTCGGCGCCCCGGGCGGCCTGGACGCCGCCCACGCCAAGCTCGAGTGGGGTCCGCCCACCGGCCAGGGCAGCCTCTACGTCTTCTACGGCGACGACCTGTCCGCCGGCGGCGCCTTCTCGACCGACGACGCCTCCGCCCGCCTGTTCCACCGCACCTCGGGCACCCTGTTCGGCGGCGCCTGGGACATCGGCGACCTGAACGGCGACGGCCTCGACGACGTCGCAGTCGGCTCGCCCGCCCAGGGCGTCGGCACGGTCTACACGTACTACTCGGGGATGTAGGCGGCGGCGGGCTCACCCCTGCGCCTCCTCCTGGCTGGGGTCGCCCGACCGCGGGGATCGGTGCTCACTCGCGCGGGGTTGCCCGGGCAAGTCGGGTCGGATGAACACTCGCCGAGGGCAACCCCGTTGATTTGAACACCTGGCGCGGATTCAGACCCGAGTCCGAGGGCTGTGTGCCGGTGCGCCACGCAAGAACGCCGATAATCGGTGGTTCGGCTCGGGTCCGGCACCTGACAACCGGCTGAAGTGTTCAAATCAACGGGGTTGCCCCGGGCAGGTGTGCAGTCAGGCGGGGTTGCCCGGGCAAGTGGCCACGATTGAACGCTGCCCCCGTTGCCGTGGTGCGGATCCACCCCACCCACCGGGCTACGCTGCCGCCTCCCGGAGGTCTCGTGCGCCTGCGTCCCTGGCTGTTCTCGACGAGCTTCGTGACCGCGCTGGTCGTGCTCGGCCCGATCCTCGGCGGCTGTCCGCCCGATCCGACCGACGGCACCGACGGCACCGATGCGACCGATGCCACCGACGACACCGACACCGACTCGGACACCGACTCGGACAGCGACACCGACTCGGACACCGACACCGACACCGACACCGACACCGACACCGACACCGACACCGACACCGAAGTCCCGGTGGTCGACATCTACGGC
>CALATR010000574.1 GCA_937891875.1 uncultured Pseudomonadota bacterium
CGACTTCGGCGTGGGGGAGGACGGCACGCCCTGGATCGCCATGACCCTCATCGAGGGCCGCACCCTCGGCGAGTGGGCCCGCGAGCTGGGCGACGATCGCCTGCAGCGCGAGGGCCTGCTCGACGTGCTCGACATCCTCGACCGCATCTGCGACGCCCTGGCCTACGCCCACAGCCGCGGCGTGCTCCACCTGGACCTCAAGCCGACCAACGTGATGGTCGGCGACTTCGGCCGGGTGTGGCTCATGGACTGGGGGATCGCGAGGGTGCTCACCGGCGATCTGCTCGACGCCCCCGGCGCCGGCGGCAAGATCTACGGCACGCCCAGCTACGTCGCCCCCGAGCAGGTGACCTCCCCCGACGACCTCGACGAGCGCACCGACATCTACGGCCTCGGCGCCCTGCTCTACGCCCTGCTCTGCGGCGAGGCCCCCCACGGCACCGGTGCGGTCAAGGAGGTCCTGCGCGCCGCCGCCCGCTCGAAGGTCATCCCCCTGGAGGAGCGCGTCCAGCACGCCCTTCCCGCTGGCCTCTCCTCCCTGGTCGCCGACTCGCTGGACCGCAACCCCGACCTGCGCCCCCAGTCGGTCGCGGTGTTCCAGGCCCGCCTGCGCGCGATCCGTCGCAGCACCTGGACCCTGCCCCAGCGCTCGGTCGCTCCCGGCGAGGCCGTCGTGCGCATGGGCGAGCAAGGTACCGAGGCCTTCGTCATCGCGAGCGGCACCTGCGAGGTCCGCAACGGTGACGGCGAGGTCGTGCGCACGCTGGGTCCGGGCGACGTCTTCGGCGAGCTGGCCGTCTTGTCGGGCGGGGTGCGCTCCATGGACGTCATCGCCAAGGATGCCGTCGTGCTGCACGTCGTCGACCGCAAGGCCCTGGCGTCCGGCATGGGGCTCGGCACCTGGGCCGGCCGCTTCGCCCGGGCGCTGGCAGTACGCTTCGCCGAGCTCGAGCAGCGCCTCGAGGCCCGCACGGAGGACGGATGATCGAGCTGCGCTCGGTCAGCAAGAGCTGGGATGGCGGCCAGACCTGGTCGGTGAAGGACGTCAGCCTCACCCTGCCGGAGGGGCGCTTCCTCGCCCTGGTCGGCGAGTCCGGCAGCGGCAAGACCACCACGTTGAAGCTCCTGAATCGGCTGGTCGAGCCGACGGAGGGGCAGGTCTTCGTGGGCGGCGAGGACATCAGCACGGTCGACCCGGTGCAGCTGCGCCGCCGCATGGGCTGGGTGCTCCAGGCCATCGCCCTGTTCCCGCACTGGACCGTCGCCCGCAACGTCGAGACCGTGCCCCGGCTGCTCGGCTGGGAGACGTCGCGCATCCGCACCCGGGTCGACGAGCTGCTCTCCCTGGTCGGGCTCGATCCGTCCATCTACCGGGATCGCCTGCCCGCCCAGCTCTCCGGTGGCCAGCGCCAGCGGGTCGGGGTCGCGCGGGCCCTGGCGGCGGAGCCCTCGCTGCTCCTGATGGACGAGCCCTTCGGCGCGCTGGACCCGGTGACCCGCGACGCGCTCCAGCGGGACATCCTCCGCCTGCATGCCGAGCTCTCGCTCACGACGGTCATGGTGACCCACGACATGGCCGAGGCCCTGACCCTCGCGGATCAGGTCGCCATCATGAAGGACGGCCAGCTGGTCGAGGAGGGCACCCCGCGCGACCTGCTCAACGGCGCCAGCCACCCCTACGTGCGCGACCTGCTCCAGACCCCGCTCCGCCACGCCGAGGCCCTGCACGCCCTGGCCGAAGCCGAGGATGACGCCGGGCGCGCCCCATGACCCAGGCCCTCGAGCAGCTCCCGAGCCTCATCGGCGCCCACCTCCAGCTCACCCTGGTCGCCCTCGCCGTGGCCCTCGGCATCTCCCTGCCACTGGGCGTGCTCCTCGCCCGCTCCCCCCGCCTGCGCGGTCCCGCCCTCGGCGTGGCCGGCGTGCTCCAGACCATCCCGTCCCTCGCGCTGCTGGCGCTGATGGTGCCGGTCTTCGTCGCCGTGCACCAGCTCGCCGCACTCGTGGGGCTGGACACGCCCGTCCTCGGCTTCCTACCTGCCATCTCGGCTCTGTCGCTCTACGGCATCCTGCCCGTGCTGCGCAACACCGTGACCGGCCTGTCCGAGGTCGACGACAAGCTGGTCGAGGCCGCCCGCGGCCTGGGCATGACCGAGGCCCAGGTGCTCGCCCAGGTGCAGCTCCCGCTGGCCGCCCCCATCATCTTCGCGGGCATCCGCACCGCCGCCGTGTGGGTCGTCGGCACCGCCACGCTCGCGACCCCGGTCGGCCAGCGCTGCCTCGGCGACCTCATCTTCGGCGGCCTGCAGACCCGCTCCTGGGACGCGGTGCTCCTGGGCTGCGTCTCCGCCGCCGGCCTCGCGCTGGTGCTCGACGCCCTGCTCGGCGCGATGGAGCGGGCGAAGAGCGGGCGCATCCGCACCTGGATCGGCGCCATCGGCGGCGCCGTCCTGCTCGCCACCGCCTCGGTCCCCGCCTTCGCCGGCCTCTTCCGCGGAGACGCCCCCACCATCGTCGTCGGCGCCAAGGGCTTCACCGAGCAGTTCATCCTCGCCCGCCTGCTGGAGCGCCGCCTCGAGGGCGCCGGCTACGACGTGCGCATCCGCGAGGGACTCGGCAGCACCATCGTCTTCGACTCCCTGGGCGACGGCGGCGTGGACGTCTACGTCGACTACAGCGGCACCATCTGGGCCAACCACATGGGCCGCACCGACACCGCCCCCGCCGAGCAGGTGCTCGACACCCTCGGCCGCTTCATGCGCGAGGAGAAGGGCTCGGTGCTGCTGGGACCGCTCGGCTTCGAGAACGCCTACGCGGTCGCCGTGCGCCGGGCCGACGCCGAGTCCCACGGCTGGACGTCCGTCGCCGACCTGTCCCGCGACAGCGCCGATCTGACCCTGGGAGCGGACTACGAGTTCTTCCAGCGCCCGGAGTGGGAAGCCCTTGAATCGGCGTACACCCTGGACTTCGGCAATCAGCGCACCTTCGATCCGACGTTCCTCTACGACGCGGTGAACAGCGGGGAGGCCGACGCGATCGCCGCGTTCTCGAGCGATGGGCGCATCGCCGCGTTCGACCTCGTCACCCTCGACGATCCCAAGCAGGCCCTGCCGCCCTACGACGCCATCCTGCTGCTCTCGGGAGACGCCGCCGCCGATCCCGCGGTCACCGACGCCCTGCAGCCCCTGGTCAACGGCGTTCCCATCGAGCTGATGCGCGAGGCCAACCGGCTCGTCGACCAGGAGGGCAAGAGCACCGACCAGGCGGCGGAGTGGCTGGACGACGCGATCCGATCACGCCGTCCGTAGCGAGCCTGACGCACGGTCGCCCCGCGCATTGACCGCCTCTGGACGCGTGCGCACTCCCCCTGTGACACCCTGCCCGACTCGGAACGCCGACTCGGAGCTGTCATGCGCACCCTGTTCCTGCTCGCCCTCGTCGCGTGCACCACGTCCCAGCCCACCCCGGACCCGAAGGAGCCCTCCGCCATGGTCGACACCCAGCCCCAGGCCGGCATGGAGCACCCGCTGCTCGCCAAGTGGACCGGCCCCTACGGCGGCGTGCCCCCCCTCGCAGGCGCCAGGACCGAGGACTTCGCCCCCGCCATCGAGGCCGCGCTCGCCCAGATGAAGGCCGAGCGCGAGGCGATCACCGCCAACACCGAGCCGGCGACCTTCGACAACACCATCGCCGCGATGGAGCGCTCCGGCGACGCCTTCACCCGGGTCTACACCGTCTTTGGCGTCTACAACAGCACCATGAGCACGCCGGAGCTGCGCGAGGTGAGCAAGGAGATGGCCCCCAAGGTCTCGGCCGCCTTCGACGCCCAGTTCCAGGACGCCGCCCTGTTCGCGCGCATCAAGGCCGTGCACGACGGGCCCGAGATGGCGACCCTGACCCCCGAGCAGCAGCGCCTGGTCAACGAGATCTACAAGGCCTTCGCCCACCGCGGCGCCAACCTCGACGAAGCCGGCAAGGAGCGCCTCGCCGCCATCCACCAGGAGCTCGCCAAGCTCTACTCCGACTTCCGCGACAACCTGCTCCACGACGAGGAGACCTGGACCGTCCTGGAGAAGGAGGAGGATCTGGCTGGACTCTCGGAGAGCTACGTCGCCGCGGCGCGCACCAGCGCCCAGGACCGCGGCCTCGACGAGGGCTGGATCGTGGTCAACACGCGCTCCTCGGTGGACCCGTTCCTCACCATGTCGACCCGCCGGGACCTGCGGGAGAAGGTGTGGCGCACGTTCGTCGATCGTGGTGACAACGGCGACGAGCACGACAACAACGCCATCATCACCAAGATCCTCGCCCTGCGCGCGGAGAAGGCGAAGCTGCTCGGCTACGAGACCTACGCCCACTGGAAGCTCGAGGACACCGTCGCCGGCACCCCCGAGGCCGCCATCAAGCTGATGGAGTCGGTCTGGCCCGCCGCCACCGCGCGCGTGGCCCAGGAGGTCGCTGATCAGCAGGCCCTGGCCGACAAGGACGGCATCACCATCGAGCCCTGGGACTACCGCTTCTACCAGGAGAAGGTGCGCCAGCAGCGCTACGATCTCGACCAGAACGAGGTCAAGAACTACCTCCAGCTCGAGAAGCTGCGCGAGGGCATGTTCTACATGGCGGGCGAGCTGTACGGCCTGAAGTTCGAGCCGCTCCAGACCAGCAACGACACCCCCGACGGCATCCCGGTCAATCACCCCGACGTGCGCGTGTGGGAGGTGAAGAACGACAAGGGCGAGCACGTCGGCCTGTGGTACTTCGACCCCTACGCCCGCCAGGGCAAGCGCAGCGGCGCCTGGATGAACGACTACCGCGCCCAGGAGCGCTTCCGCGGCGAGGTCACGACCATCGTCAGCAACAACAGCAACTTCATCAAGGGTGCGCCGGGCGAGCCCGTGCTGATCTCCTGGGACGACGCCCAGACCCTGTTCCACGAGTTCGGCCACGCCATCCACGGCCTGCTCTCCGACGTCACCTACCCCAGCCTCGCCGGCACCAGCGTGCCGTCCGACTACGTCGAGTTCCCGAGCCAGCTCCACGAGCACTGGCTGCCGACGAAGGAAGTGCTGCAGCGCTTCGCGGTTCACCACGAGACCGGCGAGCCCATCCCGGACGAGCTCGTGGCCCGCATCGACAAGGCCAGCACCTTCAACGAGGGCTTCGCCACCACCGAGTACCTGTCCAGCGCGCTCATCGACATGAAGCTGCACCTGGCCGGCGACACCCCCATCGACCCGGACGCCTTCGAGAAGGAGACGCTTGCAACGCTGGGAATGCCGAAGGAGCTGGTGATGCGCCACCGCACGCCCCAGTTCGGCCACGTCTTCTCCGGCGACCACTACGCGGCCGGCTACTACAGCTACCTGTGGGCCGACGCCTTCACCGCCGACGCGGTCGAGGCGTTCGAGGAGTCGGGCTCGATGTGGGACCGACAGACCGCGGACAGGCTCATGGAGCACGTGCTGACCGTGGGCAACACCATCGACCCGCTGGACGGCTACCGCGCCTTCCGGGGTCGGGATGTAGACACCAAGGCGCTGATGCGGGCGAAGGGCTTCCCGGTCGTCGAGTGACGTCCGGGCCTGTCACAGCCCATTTCAGCGCGTGTTCAAGCCGTAGCCATCGCTGCCGACGGTGATTACGCGACACCACTGTACCGACTGACCGGAGGCCGCTTGTCCGCCACCCCGAATCTTCCACCGGACCGGTGGTTCGAGCCCTTTGGTGTCACTGACGCCCTCATCCGCGAGGTGCTCGCCACCGCGACCCAGTACGGGGCCGACGACGCGGACATCTACTTCGAGCACTCGACCGCCACGTCCATCATGCTCGCCGACCGCAAGGTCAGCCGCGCCTACACCAGCGTGGACCTGGGCGCCGGCGTGCGGGTCGTGGTCGGCGATCAGGTCGGCTACGCCTACACCGAGGACCTGTCGCGGGAGAGCCTGCTCCGGGCCGCTGGCACCGCGGCGCAGATCGCCCGCGGCGGTCGCATCACGAAGCCCGTCGACGCATCTCCGGCGGTGCTCCCCGACTACTATCCGATCGACCGCGCCTGGTCCGACGTGGCCATGGACGTACGCGTGCCCATGCTGCGGAAGTGGGAGCAGGCCGCCTTCGACGCGGATGACCGCATCCAGCGCGTGCAGGCCTACCTCGCCGACGGGGACAAGCACATGCTGCTGGTCCGCGCGGACGGCCGCCGGGTCGCCGACTACCGCCCGATGACCCGGGGCTCCGTGTCCTGCATCGCGGTCGACGGCGACGCCAAGGAGGGCGGCAGCTACAACGTCGCCGCCCGGGACTCCCTGTCCTTCTACGACGAGGCCCGCCAGGGTCGGCTCGTCGACGAGGCGGTCAAGCGCGCGGTGAGGGCCCTGGGTGCGGTCGCTCCGCCCGCCGGCGAGATGCCGGTCGTGCTCGCCGCAGGCAGCTCCGGCATCCTGCTGCACGAGGCCATCGGGCACGGCATGGAGGCCGACTTCAACCGCAAGGGGATCAGCATCTACGCCGACAAGCTGGGCAAGCGCATCGCGCCTTCCGAGGTGACCATCCACGACGACGGCACCGTGCCCCACGCCCGCGGCGCCATCAACGTGGACGACGAGGGCGAGGAGGTGCACGACACCGTGCTCGTCCGCAACGGCATCCTCGAGAGCTACCTGCACGACCGGATCAGCGCGCGGCACTACGGCGTGCCCACCACCGGCTCCGGTCGCCGCGAGTCCTTCCGCCACCCCATCCTCCCCCGCATGCGCGCCACCTACATGCAGAGCGGGCCGCACAGCCCCGAGGAGATCATCAAGACCGTCAAGCGCGGCCTGTACTGCGAGAGCTTCTCCAACGGCCAGGTGCAGATCGGCGCGGGCGACTTCGCCTTCTACGTGCGCGAGGGCCGGCTCATCGAGGACGGCAAGCTCACGACCCCGGTCAAGGACGTCAACCTCATCGGCAACGGCCCCGACGTGCTCGAAGCCATCGAGATGGTCGGCAACGACATGGAGATCGACGAGGGCGGCTGGACCTGCGGCAAGGACGGCCAGAGCGTGCCGGTCAGCCAGGGCATGCCCACGGTCAAGGTCGGCAAGCTCTCGGTGGGAGGTCGGGCATGAGCGAGCAGCTCCTCGATACCGCCCAGCGCGTCGTCAAGCAGGCCCTCGGCCTGGGCGCCGACGAAGCCAGCGCGTCCATCTCCCAGGGCAGCCACGCGACCATCGTGCGCCGGGACGGCAAGGTCGAGCAGGCCACCGAGGCCACCACCATGGGGCTGTCGGTCAGCCTCTTCGTGGACGGCAAGAGCTCGAGCCACTCCACGTCCGACCTGCGCCCCCACGCGCTCGACGACTTCATCAAGCGCGCCATCGCCGCCACCCGCTTCCTCGAGCCCGACCCCGATCGGCGCCAGCCCGACGCCGAGCTGTGCGGCCGCGGCGCGTCCGAGGCCGAGCTGGACCAGGACGATCCCACCTGGGTCGACCGGACCCCAGAAGACCGCGCCGCCCTGGCCGAGCGCATGGAGCAGGCGCTCGACAAGGTACGAACCAAGGACGTGATCAGCGGATCGACCTGGTGTGCCGACGGCCGCACCACCGCCGCCCGCGCCATGTCCAACGGCTTCAGCGGTCTGCACACCTCCGCCGGCTTCAGCCTGGGCGGGGACGTGACGCTCGATGAGGGCAACGGCAAGCGCCCCGAGGCCGCCGCCTACTTCGGCTCGCGCCACCTGACCGATCTGCCCGACGTGGACCTCATTGCCGGCGAGGTCATGGACCGTGCTCGCGAGCGCCTGGGTGCGGGCCCCGTGCAGAGCGGCACCTACCCGCTGATCCTGCTCAACCGCGCCGCCGGCCGCCTCCTGGGCATGCTCGGCGCGCCCCTCTCCGGCGCCTCCCTCTTCGAGAAGCGCAGCTGCCTCGAGGGCAAGCAGGGCCAGAAGATCGGCAGCGAGCTCCTCACCCTCATCGACGATCCCACCATCCCCCGCGGCCTCGGCAGCCGCCCGTGGGACGGCGACGCGCTGGTCGCAAAGCCTCGGGCGATCCTGCAGAACGGCGTGCTGGAGAACTACTACATCGGTGTCTACTACGGCCGCCGCCTGGGCGTCGCCCCGACCACCGGCAGCCGCTCCAACTGGGTCGTGCCGCCCGGCGACATGAGCTGGCAGGAGATCAGCCAGCCCTGGCCCCGCGCCATCCTGGTCAACAGCTTCCTGGGCGGCAATGCCAACCCCATCACCGGCGACTTCAGCTTCGGCATCCGCGGCGTCCTGGTCGAGAACGGCGAGCCCACGAAGTCCCTGGCCGAGATGAACGTCTCCGGCAACCTGCTCGAGCTCCTGCCCAAGCTGATCGCGGTCGGCAACGACCCGTGGGAGTGGTCGAGCAACATCGTGCCGACGCTGATCTTCGAGAATGTGGACTTCAGCGGGACATGAGACGGGGAGGCTGAAGGGGCGGCCTCTGGGCGAAGGGTGGGGCGGCCTCCGACGGAGAGTCGCGTGGCTGCGAGCAGGGGAGTGGCGGGACGGTCTCCAGTCTCCAGTCTCCAGCTTCGGCCGGCCAAGGAGGAGAAGGGGCGTAGAGAGCCGGTTGCAACACCACTATCTCTGGAATACGTTCAGGGTCGTCGCTCGCGGTGGTTTCATTCAGAGGCTGCACCGCGACGTGCGGGGCTGATCCGCCGCCGTAGGACTGGAGACTGGAGACTGGAGACTGGAGACCGCGCAGAGGC
>CALATR010000575.1 GCA_937891875.1 uncultured Pseudomonadota bacterium
GCCGGGGCGTACCTGACCCGCGATCCCTCGAGCGTGGACCTGGGGGCGATCGACGCACCGCTGCGCTGGAGGCTGCTCCGCCGCGACCCGGTGACCTGGGCGCCGGAGATCATCCGGCAGCGTGGAGATACAGGCTTTGCCGAGGATTTTGTCGCTGCGTACACGATGCCCCTGGACCGCATGGGGGACGAGCTGCTCGGCGTGCTGGAGCAGCTCGACATCGACGCCCTGCCGGTGGACTCGACCAGCGCCTGGCGCATCCACCAAGCCCGGGCCCAGGCCGATCTGACCCGGGGCCACCTGCTCCAGGCGGACGAGGCCTTTGCGCGGCTGTCGACGAGCCCGCACGGTGCGGGCTCGGAGATCGGCGGGGTGTGGATCCGCCTCGCTCGCCGACGGCTGGACGAGGGGGACGCGGACGGGGCCGCAGCGGCGCTCCGCGAGGCGTTCGAGCGCAGTCCGGAGCCCCTGCCCGTGCTGATGGCCCTGTGGAACGACCCGGCGCTGGCCCCGCTCGCGCCCTTGCCGGCGGGCCCCCGGACGACCGGCTCGGAGTCCCAGACGGACCGATCGCCCGCGCGGTGATCCAATCGTCGCCCCGATGTCGTTGGGGAGCGGTGATCCCGCGCGCGTCAGCCTGACCTGCGGGTTGCGATCAGGAGTTGGCGAGCATGAGCAAGCAGGCGCCCATCGTCGACCTGCACCAGATGGGCGGGGTGAACCCCCTGCCCACCCCGCCGGCGTGGTGGGCCACCATCCGCCTGGCCCACCTGCTGATCCGGGGGGTGCGGGGTGCGCGCGTCGAGATGGAAGGATTTCCCGACTCTCTCGACGAGCCGGTGCTGTTCGCGATGAATCACACCCACCGCTACGACTTCCTGCCGGCCAAGGTCGCCCTGGACCTGCAGCAGAAGATCGTGACGGCGTCGGTCGTGAAGTACCGGGCGTTCCAGCATCCCGCTGAGAGCCTGTTCATGCGCAAGTACGGCAACATCCCGATCACCAGCCGCGGCTACCTGATCGGCGCTGACTTTGCCGTGCTGCACGGGCGCAAGCCCACCGAGGAGGAGTACCGCTGCCTGCGCGACCACGTCGACGGGCGCGGTCCGCTGCCCGACGACCCCGTCTACACGGCGATCCAGGAGCGCCCGCGCAACATGCTCGGGCTCTCGTTCGATCCCGCCGAGCAGAGCTACCGCGACATGATCCTGCGCTGCTACGAGCAGGCGATGCAGGGCACGGTCGCCCTGTGCCGCAAGGTGCTCGACGCGGGCAACTCGGTGCACGTCTACCCGGAGGGCCTGCTCTCGCTGCGCCTCGGTCAGGGGCACATCGGGGTTGCCCAGATGGCGGTCGCCCTCGACGCGCCGATCGTGCCGGTGGGATTCAGCGGCATGAACGAGCTCTACGAGCCCCGGCGCGTGTTCCCCGCCCGGCCTGGGGTGCTGAAGATGCGCTTCGGTCGCCCCTACCGCATCCGCCGCGACGACCTGAAGGGCTTTCAGCCCTTCAAGCCCGAGCACGAGACCACCTACCGGCCGATCCTGAAGGAGGAGACGGACCGGCTGATGGACGCGATCAACGAGCTGCTCGAGCCCGAGTGCGCCCGCAACGGCGACGACCCCGGCTACGCCCTGTCCGGCGTCGCCCGCTTCCTGGACTAGCTCCAGCCCCACCCGACCCCGCTCCCCGAGGACCCGATGCCATCCCTTGCGATCCAGACCGATCTCCCCGTGCCCGACAAGGTCATCGACCTCGGCCTCAACGAGGGGATCTGGTGCCCGGAGGCGTGCCTGGACGTGATGCGGCACTACACCGGTCGGGACGCCATGCGTGGCTACTCGAGCCCCGAGAACGATGACCTGCTGGACGCCATCTCCGAGTCCGACCGCGTCGACCGGGACTGCATCCTGATCGGCCAGGGCTCGGGCCCGCTGCTGTCGGTGGGGGTGCGTCACTTCGTCGAGCGCGCGATCAAGCGCTCGCCGGTGCGGGTGGCCAAGTGGGCAGTCGGTCGCAAGCCGTACGGGGCCGTCACCGGGCGGTTCACGTACTTCAAGTTCATGCGGCACGTGGTCAAGGGAGGGCTCGGGCTGCGCCGACTTCCGAACGGCCCGGATCGGGGCTTCCGGCTGGATCTCGAGGAGGTCCAGGCCACCCTGAAGCGCCGGCCGGGGCTGGTCTACGTCTGCAACCCGAACAACCCCACCGGGCAGCTGATGCTCGAGCGGGAGCAGATCGTCTCCCTGCTGGAGCAGTTCCCCGAGTCCATCGTCTGGGTCGACGAGGCGTACGTGCAGTTCATGGACCCCGACGCGTACCAGCCGATGGGGGACCTGGCGGGCACCTACGACAACCTGGTCGTCAGCCGGACCTTCTCCTTCGCCTACGGCCTGGCGGCGGCGCGGGTGGGCTACCTGCTCGGCCCCGCGCAGGCGGTGCAGACCCTGCGCGCGAAGAACACCCGCTACGGCCTGGGGGCCCTGCCCGAGGCCCTGGCCGTGGCCGCCCTCCGCGACACCGCGCACCTGCCCGAGCTCCGCGCCCACGTGCAGGCGAGCGTGGCCCGGATCCGCTCCGTGCTCGACGTGCCCGGCGTGCAGACCTTTCCGACCCACAGCCACTTCCTGCTGGGTCGATTCACCGACGGCAGGCGCACGGGCCGCCGGCTGCACGACGCACTGATGGCCCGCAACCTGCGCATCCGCCACTTCGAGCCCGTGCACGGCGACAGCTTCGACGACTACTTCCGGATCAACGTCGGCACGCCCGCCGACAACGACCTGCTGTGCGCGCACCTGGCCGAGGTGCTGGCCTAGGAGGCGGGGGTTGCCGCCGAGATCCGGCGAGTCAGCCCGCTCTGCGCGTCGGGCCAGGTCGGTGCCCACGGCGCTCCGGGGTGCCGCTCGGTCACCGGGTAGGCCGTTCCGACCGGCTCCACGCCCCAGCGCTCGCGCACCTCGGCGAGCGGCAGCTCCAGCAGGTCCTCGAAGGGGGTGTTGCTCAGGAAGCGGGCCTTGCGACCGCTGCGCCAGGCCAGGGGCAGGCCCTGCCGCAGCTCGCGCCACTTGCCGTCCATGAGCGCGTGCTTGACGCTGCCGAACAGCACGATCAGCAGCGACAGCTTCTGCGGGAGCTGGGCGTACTGGAAGGTCTGCACGATGACCTCCTCGTACGGGTCGGTGCCCAGGCCGAGCATGACGTGCCGGAAGTCGTGGGTCATGCGGTAGCGGTGCTTCGCGTACTCGGTGTCCGGATCCCAGCGGATGATCGGCGGCGCGAGGACGACCTCGTGGAACAGGTCATTGGCGAAGAAGTGGTGCCAGAGGTTGTAGCCGAGGGTGTCCACCGGCAGCCGGCTCAGCCGGTCCCAGTCGATCGTGCGCAGGTTCAGCTCGATGCGATCCTCGAGCAGGCGGGTGCCCTCGGGGTCCGTCCGCATCCGCTGGGCCGCCCGCTGGAACGCCGGCCCGTCGACCCCGTCCTGGATCGTCGCGAGGTCGTTGAAGTCGTAGTACCGGTCCTTGTGCACGAGGATGCGTCCGGCGGCGCGCAGCACGGCGGCCACCCGACCCAGCGGTGACGGCGGGTCGATCTCGGTGAAGGCGGGCGGGGTGGACACCGGCTCACCCGCCCAGCGCAGATCGGAGCCAGCCGAGGAAGCCGCCGCCTCCGCGGGTGCTGGCCTCGGCTGCGGTCTGTGGAGGACCCAGGCGGAGCGCTGGCGCGGGTGTCTCCGTGCCGGCGAGGATCGGGCCCACCTTCCGCAGACAGCCTCCGCAGCCGGTGCCCGCGCCGGTCGCCGCCTGGATGCCCTTCACCGTGGTCGCGCCACCCTCGATGCTGGCGAGGATGGTCTGCCGGTCGACGTTGAGACACCGGCAGATCTGGGCTTCTGGGGCGAAGGACTGGGCGGCCCGGGCGGCCTTGTCGAGCGCGCCCCGCTGGGAGCGGGACAGGGGACTGCCGTCCAGCGCGAGGAGCTGCAGGCCGCCGACGTCCTCGAACGCGCCGTGGTCGGTGAAGCCGACGATGCGTCCGTCGCTGTCGAGATCGACCGTGGTCGATGCGGCGACGCGCACCGTCTCGGCCACCGCCGCGTCGGTCTGGCCGAGGGCGTATCGGCCCGAGGGCGAGCGCACGCCGACCAGCTCCCGCCCGTCGTCGAGGGAGAAGACCGTCTGGATGCACAGCTCGCCGTCGACGGCGATCGCGTGCTGCTGGGAGTGACCCAGCTGGGGCAGCTCCCGGCTCCGGATCAGGTTGCCGAGCATGGCCTCGGCTGCGCCATCCTCGGCGTTGCAGGCCTCGACCCGGTCGGCGGGCACGAAGGCGGCGCGCAGGTCCTGCCGCGCCACCACCGAGGCGGTGCGGGCGGACCCGCGGAGCACGCCGATCTCGCCGAACACCTGGCCGGGGAACAGCTCTGCGAGCACCACCGGCTCGCCGTCACGGGCGGTGA
>CALATR010000576.1 GCA_937891875.1 uncultured Pseudomonadota bacterium
CGGTCTCCAGTCTCCAGTCTCCAGTCTCCAGTCCTACGGCAGCGGAACAGGCGCGATCGTCGCGGTGCAGCCCTGGAGTGCAACCGCAGCGCGCGACGGCCTCGACCGAATTCCAGAGGCGGTCGAGCTGCAACCACGCGCCTCCGCCGCGAGGCATCCCCAGCCGGCCGAAGCTGGGGACTGGAGACTGGAGACCGAGCCGCCACTCCCCCGCTGGAAGCGACGCGATTCCGCGCCAGACGAGCCCAAGACCAACCACCAACCACCAATCACCAACAACTCCCCCCACCGCTCTTGTTCCCCTCAGTCATCCAGCTTACGCACCCGCGTCGTGCATGCTGCACGTCAACCGCCCACCGGTCCGGCAAAGCGCCGCGGTGGGAGACCCTCGGCATCCGCCGGCCCCAGCCTGCCTGCGAGCGCCGCTCCAGTCCTGCTGGGAAAAAACTCCAAGACTGGAGCCACGTTCGTGGAAAAGAACCTCTGTCTGCTCATCGACTTCGAGAACATCGCCGCCGGCACCGAGAAGGACGGCCTGGGCCGCTTCGACGTCAACCTCGTGCTGGAGCGTCTCGCTGACAAGGGTCGCGTCCTCATCGCCCGCAGCTACGCGGACTGGGGCCGCTTCGCCCGCTTCAAGCAGGGCCTGCTCGCCGCCAACGTCAGCATGATGGAGCTGACCAGCCACGGCATGCAGGACAAGAACCGCGCGGACATCGCGCTGGTGGTCGAAGGCATGGAGCTCGCCTTCACCAAGCCCTACATCGACACCTTCGTCGTCGTCTCCGGCGACTCCGACTTCACGCCCATGGTCCTGAAGATGCGCGAGCTCGACAAGCGCGTCATCGGCTGTGGCTGCCGCTCGTCCACCTCGCGCCTGCTCATCCAGGCCTGCGACGAGTTCATCTTCTACGACAACCTGGCCAAGCGGAAGAAGAGCCGCACCGCGAAGAAGGAGACCCGCCGGTCCTCCTCCAGCGGCGAGCCCAGCCTCGACGACGCCTTCGAGCTGCTGGTCGACACCCTCGAGGGCCTGCAGCGGGAGAACCCCGACCCGCCCCACGCCAGCGTCGTCAAGTCGGCCATGCTCCGCAAGAGCCCCGACTTCAACGAGAGCGACCTCGGCTTCTCCTCGCTCGCCCGCTTCCTCGAGCGCGCCCGAAAGGCCGGCAAGGTCACCCTCATCCGTGACGAGAAGTCCGGCGGCTACCGCGTCGACCAGCCGACGAGCGGCCAGGACGAGGGCGATCACCACGGTGGCGGCAGCGCCGGCTCCGGCGGATCCGGCGGCAGCAAGCGGTCGGACCTCTGGCTCGACCCCTACCTGCCCGAGGGCGCCGCCCGCTACGTCGAGGTGCTCTCCGCCGAGGGCCTCAACCCCCTGGCCGCCCCCACCCGCAAGGCGGTCCTGCAGTGCCTGGAAGAGGTCGTCGACCAGCGCGAGAAGCGCAAGCGCCGCAACACCGTGCACTTCGTCCAGGACGACGTCACCAAGCGCCTGCGCAAGACCCACCCGGACCTGCCCGCCAAGGGCATCCGCAACGTCTTCAACGGCCTGATGCGCGCCAACGCCTTCATGCACCGCGACGGCAACCCGGTCCGCACGGGCTCGGCGCCCTTCGCCCTGCAGAAGACGGCCGAGGAGCTCAACGAGACCCTCACCGACATCTACATCTACGAGCTGATCGGCAACGGCATGCAGCTCGATGTGCCCGTGCTCGCCGAGCTCTTCCTCGGCGACCGCTCCCGCACCCGCCCGATCGAGGAGTCGCTCGCCTACCACCAGGCCCACGCCCAGGAAGACGACGACGAGCCCACCGAGGCCCCCGACCTGGACGAGGTCGACATGGAGAGCCTGCTGCTCGACGACGACGATGCCCTCCTCGAGGAGGACGACGACGACGCGGACGAGCCGCCGGCGAAGAAGGCCGCGGCCAAGCCCGCCGCCAAGGCCAAGGAGAGCACCAAGGACAAGGCGGCCGACGAGCCCAAGGCCGAGGCGAAGAAGCCGACCCGCAAGCGCAGCACCCGCAAGAAGTCGACCGCCAAGAAGGACGAGGCCGCCAAGGAGGCGTCCGACAAGGACGAGCCGAAGGCGCTCGAGGCCGAGAAGACCGACGCCGAGCCGGCGAAGGAGGAGGCCCCGAAGGAGGAGACGAAGAAGAAGTCGACCCGCAAGCGCTCGACCGCCAAGAAGACCACGAAGAAGGCCGATCCCGAGCCGTCCGAGACCGACGACGGTGACAGCTCCGACGACGACGCGGAACCCGAGGCCACCGACGACAAGCCGAAGAAGACCACCCGCCGCCGCACCCGCAAGAAGCGGACCGAGCCGGCGAAGGAGTCCTCCTCGGACGACCTCGACTCCCTCCTCTCCGAGGACTGAGCGTCCGGCCGCCGCTACTTCGCGGCGGCCGTCCGAGACGCCTGGCCGGTGCGCAGGCCCTCGAGCAGGGCGCGCGCGTTCAGTCCGAGGTGCGGCGCGTGGTAGCCGCCCTCCTGGACCGCGACCACCGGCAGGCCCCACGACCCGATGGTCTCGCCCACCCGGCGAAGATCATCGGTCTTCAGGGTGAACTTGCCGACCGGGTCCAGCTCGTAGGTGTCGAGCCCGGCCGCCACCACGATCGCCCAGGGGTCGAACGCGGCGATCTGCTTCGCCACGACGTCCCGCAGCACCCGCTGGTATTCCTGGCCATCGACGCCGATGGGCAGCGGCAGGTTGATGTTGAACCCCTCTCCCCTGCCCTTGCCACGCTCTTCGGCGAAGCCGGCGAAGTACGGGAAGTCGACGCGGGGATCGCCGTGGATGGACACCGTGAGCACACGATCATCGCGGTAGAACAGGCTCTGGGTGCCGTTGCCGTGGTGGTAGTCGATGTCGAGCACCACCACCCTGCCGTGCCTGCGCAGCCGACTGGCGGCGACGGCGGCGTTGTTCAGGTAGCAGTAGCCCCCGAAGCGGCTCCGGGTCGCGTGATGGCCGGGCGGACGGGACAGGCTGTAGGCGAGGCGATCGCCAGACAGGATGCCGCTGGCTGCCGACGCGGCCGCCGATGCACTCCAGGCCGCGGCGACCCAGGTCTCGGCGTTCAGCGGAGTCCCGGCGTCGAAGCACCAGTATCCGGCATGATTCAGGTTGTCTGGGTCCGCCCGGACCATCTCGCCCTTCGGGAAGACCGTCGGGTAGAGGTCGCGGTCGAGGGCGCGGGTCGACTCGTACAGGCGCAGCAGGCCCGGGGCGTGCAGTCGGCGCAGCTCGCCGTCCTCGACCGGATCGGGGGAAGACAGCTCGAACCCGGGGGCATCGCGCAGCGCCTCGAGGATGCTCTCGGCGCGGGCGGTGGTCTCCGGGTGATCGATGCGCTCGCCGAACGCCCACTCGTAGCGGGGCTTGAAGCGGAGCTGATCGGGGTGGAACCAGACGCGGACAGGATCAGGAAGGGTACTCATCGCGTAGTGGGTAACGGTACAGGTGGAAGCCGCACTCGAAGTACTCGCGGAGCCAGCCGCCGTTCCAGGCCAGCACGTCCTCATCGGAGGTGCACAGCGGCTCGAAGCCGAACTTCTCGTACGCCCGCACGGCCCACTCGGCCTCCGGGTGCACCAGCAGCACCAGCTCCTCCTTGCCGCGGTGCCAGCCCAGCCGACGCGCGTGCTCGAGCAGGCGCTTGCCCAGCCGGTTGCCGACGTGGTCGACGTGAACGTACACGTAGCCGAGGTACAGCGCGCGCCCTGCGTCCTGCAGGGTCAGCACGCCGGCGACGTCTCCGCCGCGCTCGAGGGTCCAGAATTCGCGCTCCTCGAAGTTCTCGGCGAACCAGTTGTCGTCGACGTCGTGCTGGTCCATGTCTTCATCTTCGACCAGTGGCGCGTACCAGTCGGCCGAAGAACGAAGGATGTCTGCGATCGCCTCTCCGTCATCCTCGACCGTGCGGCGGATCCGAGTGGTCAGGGGCGCGGGTGCAGACAGCGTCGTGTGCGCAAGGGTAGAGATGGGTCCTCCAAGCGGTTCGGGCGCGAACTAGGCCGCCACCGGGATCGGCGCAAGGACTTCCGGCCTCACGGGACCATCGTCAACAGACTGTTGCAGCGCTGACCACGGGCGCTCGCCGGCTCGCAGAGCGGCCCGAAGGTCCCCTACCGCTTCTTCGGCACCACGATCTGCCGCACCGCACGGATCGCGTTTGCGTCGTTGGCGAGGTCCGCGGCTCGGCCGACCAGCGCCTCCAGACCCGCCCGGTCCAGGGGCCGATCGAGCACGGAGAGATCGTAGGCGATGCCGTTGGGGAAGTCCCGGTGCGCCGACTCGAGGTTGCTGGCCTCCGCCTCGAAGATCGCATCGTCAACGGCCTTCTTCGTGCCGCGCGAGGTCGAGTGCACCACCGCGAGCACCGCGTTTCCGATCGCCGCATCCCGCACGGACAGGGTGGCGCGGGGAGCGTACACACAGTCGCGCAGGCTGCCGAACAGGGACATGCCCTCGACCGTGTTCGCGACCCGGCGCGCGATCCGGGGCTGGGCCTCCTGGGTGGCAGCGCCGATGTGGGGCGTGCACACCACCCGGGGCTCGTCGGCGTAGGGGTTGCGCCACGCGGCCGCTCCCGGCTTCGGCTCCTCCGGGTACACGTCGACCGCCGCGCGACGGATCGCGCCAGAGCGGACCGCGTCCAGCAGCGCCTCGGGGCTGTGAACGTTGCCCCGGGCGAGGTTGAGGAACAGCCGCGGCGAGTTGTCCGGTCGATCCGCGCCCAGCTGACCCAGGACCTCGTCCAGGAATCGCTCGTTGTCCTGACCCCAGGTGTCCTTGGCCGACACGTGGACAGTCACCATGTCCGACGACCGGAAGAGGGCTTCCAAGCTTGGCATGGAAGCAAAACCCATCTCCTCGCCGACCTCCTGTGCCACCGGCCGGGAGTCGTAGAAGATCGGCTCGACGTCCATGGCGGAAAGCGCGCGCGCCACCTGGCGGCCGATGTTGCCCATGCCCACGATGCCCAGGCGCTTGCCGGCGATCTCGAAGCGCCCCTTGTTGGTCTTCTGCCACTGGTGCAGGTGGGTCTCGACGTCGGTCTCGTACAGGCGACGGGCCAGGGCGATGAGGTGGCCGACCGCCAGCTCGACCACGCTGCGGCCGTTGCTGACCGGGTCGTTGCAGACCAGCACGCCGTGATCGGCGCAGGCCTCCTTGTCGACGCTGTCGTCACCGATGCAGCACAGCTGGACCAGGTGCAGGTCGGGGCAGGCCTCGATCACCTCGCGGGTCACGGGCACGCGGGAGCGCTTGAAGAGGATCTGGGCCCGGGTGCGGTGCAGGGAGTCGATGAGCGCGCTGTCGTCCGGGACGTCGTCGAGGCGGTGCGGCTCGATGCCGATCTTCTCGAGGTAGCTGTCCAGCGACGCGTGGGGACGCTCGACGATGAGGGCACGGCTGAAGGAGCCAGTCAAGAGGCGGGCCATGGGGAGCTCCGGGGGGAGGTGCGGGCGGGCGGGGAGGCGGCGGAGCTAACGCAGACTTTGCAATCCCGGGGCGACCGCCACGCTGCGCTGCGCCTCGGGGGTCCACTGCCAGGTGGTGAGGGCCGAGAGACCGCTCGGCACAGAGGCGCAGAGGCACAGAGGGCTGCGCAGAGGGGGAATCGAATCTTCGAACATCGGCTTTCAACAGGTCGGAGCGGAGCTTCGGAGGTCTGACGGAGGGAGGCGGGGCAGGGCGCGAGGACTACACGCAGACTCAGTGGGTCAGACCTCAGGCCCTCCGCTCCTCCGTGATGAAAAGCGGCTTTCCGCCAGCCCATCCTCCCACTGCCCGCGAATCCCTCCGGCCTCCGATCCGCCCGCCTACTGCACCGACACCCGCTTCGGCGCGCTGCGGCTGCCCTGGGTCGCCCCCTCGGTCTCGATGTAGTACTCGAGGCCGCCGGCGAACCGGTCGTCCAGCGCCACCTGCGCCCGGTACGCACCCAGGCGCTTGGGCATGCCCACCGACTGCCAGCCGCTCGTGCCGGCGGGCCGGAAGTGCAGCGTCACGGTCTTGACGGTGTCGTCCACGCAGAGCCGGGCCTCGAAGTTCACCGCGCCGCCAACCGTCGCCGGCGGCGGGGGCTTCGCCTGGATGCACTGCTCTTCTTCCGGCTTCACCGCCACGTCGACCGCGACGCCGCCGCTGCTGTCAGGATCCTCGGCCGTGCCGCCCGCCGTGTCCGGATCCGTCTGCGCCGCCGTGTCCGCCTCGGTGTCGGGCTCGGTGTCCGGCTCCGTGTCCGCCTCGGTGTCCTGGTCTGGATCGGCGGTTCCCTGCGGGTTTCCACGGTTGCCACCGTGGTTGACCGGCACCCGCGCAGGCTCCGTGTCGGCCTCGGTGTCGGCCTCGGTATCGGCCTCCGTGTCCGCGTCGCTGTCCCCCTCGGCGGTGCCGTCGGTGCTGAGCGTGCTGTCCGGATCGAGGTCGGCGTCGGTGCCGGTGTCCGACGCAGGCGCCGGCGGCATCAGCAGGGGCACGGCGATGACCCCCGCCACCACGAGCAGGAGCAGGCCCAGGAACAGGGGCACGATGGCCAGGAACCAGGCGATGGCGCCCCGCTTCTTGCGCGGGGGCTCGCCGTGCTGGGTCTCCGCCACCGAGATCGCCCCCACAGCGGGGCCATCCGCGGTGGAGTCGCCGGTGGTCAGGCCGAGGCTGGAGGTGCCAGCGGCGGTGTTGTCGACGGAGGAGTTGGGCAGCAGCGTCGGGCTCGCCACCTGGCCGGTCGCCTCGTTCACCAGCGGCGTCGCCCGGGCGAGCACGTCCGGTGAGGGCGGCTCGCGGCGCTCCGGCCGGCGGTGGATGAGGGGCGGGGTGTCGGCGGGGTCGGGGGGCAGCGCCTCGGCGGCCTCACCCAGGGCCTGACGCAGGTCGGCGACAGACGCGTAGCGCCGCTCCCGGTCGTAGTCGGTCGCCCGGAGCATCACGTCGTAGAGTTCCGCGGGTACGCCGTTCATCACCGACTTGTCCCGGTCGGCTGCGAACAGGTCCATCGGGATGCGGTTCGTGAGCAGCGTGTAGAGGGTCGCGGCGATGGCGTAGACGTCACCGCGCTCGTCGACAGTCTTGGCGTCCGAGCGCTGCTCCGGCGCCATGTAGCCCCAGGTGCCCATGACAGCACCGGTCTTGGTCATCGACAGGTCGCCATCGCCCACCCGCGCGATGCCGAAGTCGGTGACCCGGCAGGTGCCGTCCAGGGTCATCAGCACGTTGTGCGGCTTGATGTCCCGGTGGATGACCCCCTTGCTGTGGGCGGCCTCGATGCCGTAGCAGAGCTGCTCGATGACGTGGAGCGCGAGCCGGGCGGGCATGGCGCCGTTGCGCTCCAGCCAGTCGACGGGAGTGCCGCCCTCGACCAGCTCCATGACGATGTAGCTGATGGACCCGATGCTCCCGACGTCGTACACCCGCACGATGTTGGGGTGCTCCAGCAGGGCCATGGTCTGGGCCTCGGTGTCGAACCGGGCCTTCACCTTCTTCGAGGACGCGAACTTCGGGTTGAGCACCTTGATGGCGCGCCAGACCTGGAGTCGCTGATCGAAGCCGCGGTACACGGTGGCCATGCCGCCTTCGCCGATCGGCTCGACGAGCAGGTAGCGGCCGCCGGCCAGGGTCTGGGGGCTGTTCATGTCCGCCTGGGTCATCGGGAGCGCCTCACCCACCGCATGAGCGCCCGCAACCTACCACGGCCACGACGTGATGGTGGGCCCTCTGCGACGAGCGTCTCGCACAGGGCCTCGAGGTCCCGGGCGAACTGCAGGGTGCGCCCCCGATCCGGGCCGAAGGAGTCCAGCTCGGTGGACCGCTCCGCGTGCCGCGCCACCTCCGCCACCAGGGTCTCGGGATCCTCCACCACGTGGACCCGGGAGGCGATCCGCCGGGAGAACCACAGCTGGTGGTCGTCGACGTGCTCGCCGCAGACCGCGCGACGCGGGACCAGGATGGGCACGTGACCATGCGCCGCCGCCTCGACCAGGGTGCTGGGCCCCCCATGCGCGATGACCACGTCTGCCCAGGCGAACGCGTCCTCCATCTCCTCGGACGACAACGTGGGCGCGGACGTGCAGTCGGGCGCGTCCGCCACGCTCGTGCCCCGCTGGATGCGCACCTCGTGGCCCGCCTCCGCGAGCCGCTGCGCGGCGAGGACCAGGCGATCGAAGGGATCCTCGTGGGTTCCGACGGTGACGAAGATCCTCACAGCATCGGTCCCAGCAGCCGGGCGTCGGGATAGCTGTCGAGCTGCTCGGGCCACTGGGCGACGACGGCACTCGCGAGCGGTGCGACGAGCGCGCCGGTGAGCGAGGGAGCGTCGATGCGGTCGTAGACCTCGAAGAAGACGCTGGGTACCCCACGCAGGCGCGCCACGACGAAGAACGGCACCGCCACCCCGGCGCCGTTCGAGAGCAGCACATCGGGCCGATGCTCCCGGAAGGCCGTTCGTGCCAGAGCAAGGTTTCGAAGCGTGATCCGCGCCGCCCGGTTCGTGGGACCGTGCGCCCAGATCACCCGCTCGCCGGCGAGGCGCTCCCGGGCGTCGGGCTTGTCGAGGGTGACCCAGACACGCTCGTGGTGCTCCCAGAACGGGCGCAGCAGCAGGAGCTGGGCGAGGTGGCCGCCCGCGGAGCTGACGAGCAGCAGCTTCACGCCGTCCCCCGTCGGGCCGCGAGCACCTGCTGGTAGGCGACCTCCCAGTCCCCCACCCGGCTCGACCAGGCGTGCTGGTTCGCCGCCTCGCGCGCCGCCGCGCCCACCCGCTCCACGTTGCCGCGCAGGGCCCGGATCCGCCGGGTCGCCTCCCCCCGACGCATGGCCACGACGAAGCCGGTGCGGTCGTCGTCGACCAGTGCGCGGTGGGGCGGGATGTCGCTGACCACGACCGGAACGCCCGCGGCCATCGCCTCGACCACCGCGACGCCGAAGCCCTCGTAGCGGCTGGGGAAGAACGCCAGCTCACAGCGGGCGAGCTCGACCAGCAGATCCTCGTGGGCGACCGGCCCGAGGAAGCGCACCCGGTGGCCGATCCCGTGCTTGCGGGCCCGGGCCATCAGCGCGTCGACCAGGCCGGGTGCGGCCTCCGCCCCCACGACGCGCAGTCGGAAGGGCACGTCGTCGCGCTTGGCGAGCACGCCGAGGCGATCGATGAGATCGTCGAGCCCCTTGTGCACGTCCACCCGTCCGAACACGAGCCAGCGTCCGGGCTCGGGCGCGCGCACGACGCCAGCGAAGGACTCGACGTCGACGCCGTCGGGGAGCACGTCCCCCTCGGCCCGGGCCCCGGCGAGCGCCTGCTTGTCGGCCGTCGACGTGTACCAGACGGCGTCCGCAGCGCGCAGGGCGGCCGACGCCCCCGTGCGCAGCCAGATCTCCTTGGCGACCCGGTTGCGCCTCGTGTGCAGGAAGCCGCCGTGGGGGGTGACGCCGACGGGCACGCGGAACAGCCGCCGGGCGAGCAGGGCCTGGTGGAGCAGGCCGTCGAGCCCGTGCACGTGCACCACGTCGACATCGCGCAGGGCCAGCGCCAGTCCGCGGGCCATGGGGTAGCGGCGGGGACCGACCCGGGGCAGCCGGGTGTAGGGCACCC
>CALATR010000577.1 GCA_937891875.1 uncultured Pseudomonadota bacterium
CCCCCGGACCCCCGTGCAGATTCCCACGCTCCGCCGTTGCGAGTTCGTACCGCGCAAGCTTCGCTTTCGCAGTACGACCTCGGTCGCCGTCGGTGGGAATCCCGCCTAGGTGATCACTCGAAGAAGACGCTTCCTTCCTCTGCCATGCGGCGAAGGGTCTGCGACGGGGCGTAGCGGGCGCCGAAGCGGGCGGCGAAGTCGTCCAGGGCTCCGACCAGCTCGGGCAGGCCGCGGCGCTGCATGAAGGCGAGCGGGCCGCCGGCGTTGGGCGCGAACCCGAGGCCGAAGACCGCGCCCACCTCGGCGTCGCGGAAGCGCTGCAGGATGCCGTCGTCGAGCACCCGGCCCACCTCGGCCGCCTGGGCGAGCATGAGGCGCTCGCGGATGAGGTCGATGCCGGTCTCGGCGGGCGCCTCGGGCACGAGGTCCTTCAGGCCCGGCCAGATCCCCTGACGCTTGCCCTTGTCGTCATAGGCGTAGAAGCCAGCCTTTCCGCTGCGCCCCGTCCGGCCGTGGTCGTCCACCAGGGCGCGCAGCAGGGCCACGCCGGGCAGGTCGCCGGGACCGAAGTCGTAGGACTCGGCCTCGACCATGGCCTTCAGGCCGAGGGTGAGCGTGACCTCGTCGAAGACCTGCAGCGGGCCGACCGCCATGCCTGCGGTGCGCGCGGCCCACTCGACGACGCGGGGGTCGTGACCCTCGGCGACCAGCTGCACACCTTCCAGGGTGTACGCGCTGAACAGGCGGGTCGTGTAGAACGCGTAGCCGTCGTTGACGACGATGGGCGTCTTCTTGGTCTGGCGAGCGAAGGCCAGGCAGCGCGCGACCGTCTCGTCGGACGTGCCGGTGCCGCGGATGATCTCGAGCAGCGGCATCTTCTCGACCGGCGAGAAGTAGTGCAGGCCGATGAAGCGCTCGGGGTGCGCCGCCGCCTGGGCCAGGTCGGAGATCGGCAGCGCCGAGGTGTTCGACGCGAAGACGGCGTTGTCGGCCAGCAGCGGCTCGACCTCGCGGATCACCGCGTGCTTGACGGCGAGCTTCTCGACCACCGCCTCGATGACCAGGTCGCTGCCGCGGACGGGCTCGTAGTCCGTCGTGAACGTGATCCGCGCCTCGATGGCCGCCTTGTCGTCGGCCGAGAGATGGCGTTGACCCTTGAGGTTCGCCTGGACCCGCGCGCCGGCGGCATCCAGGGGCGCCTCGGCGATGTCCTTGAGCACGACGTCGTAACCGGCCTTCGCCGCGATGAACGCGAGACCCGCGCCCATCATGCCCGCGCCCAGCACGCTCACCTTGCGGATGCCCGCGTCCTGGCCCTTGTCGAGGCGGGGCAGGCCGGCGTGCTTGTCCGCGGCGTTCTTGTGGTACCAGAGCGTGCGGATCATGTCCTTGGCCTGCCCGCTGGTGGCGATGGCGGCGAAGGCGCGCGCCTCTCGCTCGAGCGCGCGGTCGAAGGCGATCCGGCAGCCCTCCTGCACCACCTGCAGCAGCACCTCGGGGGCATGCATGGCCCCGGCGGTCTTCTTGTAGAGCAGGGCCGAGGCGGCGACGTACAGGTTCATCGCCTCCAGGCGGCCGGGCTGCACGCCTCCGGGGAAGCGGAAGCGGCTGCTGTCCCACGGCTGCTTGGCCTTGGGGTTCTCGGCGATCCAGGCGAGCGCGGCCTCCCGGAGCGCCTCGGGGCTGTCCGCGACCTGATCGGCGAGCCCCTTGGACACGGCCTTGGGGGCGCGCACGCGGGCGCCCTGGCTCATCAGCTCCAGCGCGGGCTGGATGCCGATCAGCCGCGGCAGACGCTGGGTTCCGCCGGCCCCAGGGATGACGCCGAGCATGACCTCGGGCAGGCCCAGCTGGACCCGCGGGTCGTTCAGGGCGACGCGGTGGTGGCAGGCGAGGGCCAGCTCGTAGCCGCCGCCGATGGCGGAGCCGGTGAGTGCGGCGACCACGGGCACGCCGAGG
>CALATR010000578.1 GCA_937891875.1 uncultured Pseudomonadota bacterium
CGCGGTAGACCACGCCCATGGAGCCCCGGCCCAGCAGGCCCTCGAGCTGGTAGGGGCCGACCCGTCCTGACACCGGCGTCGGCGTCGGCGGGCCCCCGATCGTGGCGTAGGTGCGATCCTCAGGCGCCAGCTTCGCCAGCACCCGGGCGGCGGCGACGACCGACTGGCGCCGCTCCGGATCCGGCTCGGTCAGGCCGCGGACCAGCATGCGGAGTGCAGGATCGACCTGGGGTCCCGGGTCGAAGGACTGGTCGTGGGGACCGTCTGGCACCGGTGCGCCGACCAGCAGCTCCCACAGGACCAGGCCCAGCCCGTACGCGTCCTGCAGGGTGGCGTCGGGGGACTCGCCGGTGGTGAACCACTCGGGCGGGGCGTAGCGCAGGGTGGTCGGAGCCTGGACGCCGGGGAGGGTCAGGGAGGCGGCGATCGGGTCCAGGGCGAGGCCGAAGTCGATGAGCACCGGCCGTCCGTCGGGGCGGACCATGATGTTGGCGGGCTTGACGTCGCGATGGGCCAGGCCGGCGCGGTGGACGGCGGCGAGGGCCTCGGCCACGCCCAGGGCGGCCTCGAGGATGCTCTCGGTCGGGCGCGGTGGGCGGCGCACCCACTGGGACAGCGGGTGGCCCGGGATCCACTGCAGGGCGATCCACGCGGGCGTGGCGTCCGGCTGGGCGTCGAGCAGGCCCACCACGTGGTCGTGGTCCAGGCGCGCCAGGATCTCCGCCTCCCGCCGCAGCCGCGCGCGCAGCGCCGGGTCTCCCGGCCGGATCAGGACCTTGATCGCCGCTCTTCGGCCGGGGTCGTCCACGTCGTGGGCCAGGAAGAGCTGGCAGTGCCCGCCGACGCCGACCGCCGTGTCCAGCCTGAAGGTCCCCAGCGTGGCCCCGATCCCGGGCGAGGCATCCCCCATCAAGCCGAGCCGAGCGAGGTCACCGTGACCTCGCGGACGCCCAGTCGGACCTCGCTGGCCCGCGCCCGCCGCTGCAGGAGCGCCCCCGGGTTCACCACCCCGGCCTGCGCCAGCTGCTGGCGGCAGCGGTAGAACAGCATGTTGAGGTGACCGCGCTCGGTCCGGAGCATCTGGCACAGGGACGCGCGGTCGACCCAGCCGGCCTCGGGCTCGGCGACTCCGGCTTCGTGGTCCTCGATGCGGGCCCGGGCCAGCAGCACCAGGGGGTAGAGGTGGGCGCGCGAGCTCAGGGCGACCGTACGGCGCTCGCCGATGACATCGATCTCGACATGCTCCTCGTGCAGGGACACCCGCAGCTCCATGCGCACGTCCGGCAGACGGATCGGGGCGAGCTCGGTGGTCTCGGTGGGCACGATCGGCTCGGGCAGGTGCAGGCAGAAGCTCTGGCCGCCCACGTCCACGACGGAGAGATCGGCGACCGGCACGGCGCCGTCCTCACCCTCGGCGCGCCAGGTGCCGTCGGGGCGCTCGAAGAGCACCAGCTCGGGGTGGTCCTCATCCGGCAGGGCCAGCATGCCGTCCGCCGCGATCAGCGCGCTCCCGCCGTCCACCGGCACCGCCCGGGCGACCGGCGCCGAGTCGGACTCCAGGACCCAGGTGTGATCTCGGGTACCGAAGACCAGGCGCTGTCCCGCGACGATCCGCACCGAGGAGCCCGGACGCACGAGATCGTCCTCCACCCGGGTGCCGTTGCGCGAGCCGAGGTCCCGGACCCACCACCCGTCGCCGTCCCAGCGGATGCTCGCGTGCTCACCCGACACCGCGCCATCGTCGAGGCGCAGGTCGCTCGCCCGGGATCGGCCGATCAGGTGGCGCGCGCGGAGGGTGTGTCGGGTGCCGTCGAGGTGGCAGAGGATGCCCATGAGCTGACCATAGCCGCCGGTCTGAGGGTCGCCGTTTCCGCCGATTACGCCAGCGGCAACACCCGCTAACGTCCGCTGGAGGTGTGCCCAACGCGCTGGCTACTGCTTCGGCAGACCCCGGTTGGCACATGTCTCCTCGCTCTGCTCTGCGGGCCCGTCCTCTCGACGGGCACGACGATGATCTGTTCCCTGCGTCCGCCCTCCTCGAGGCTGACGCGCTCGACGTCTCGACCTCTTCCGAGACCGCCGAGGCGCGCCCCGAGAGCCAGACGGCGGTGGTCGCGACGCTCCACGATCAGCTCGGCAACGGGCTCGTCCAGGGTGCGTTGTCCGGCGATGCCCTGGGAGGGCTGGGCGAGGTCGTGCGCCAGTCCGCCGGGTTTGCTGCGGCGGGTCTGCACGGCGGCGACCTGGGCGCGACCCACCTGTCCGTCATGCGCGAGCAGATCGCGGAGCTCGAGCAGGCCCGGCTCGACGAGGCGGCCCGCGACGTGCCCGGCGGCTCGGGCGAGGTGCTGCCCATCGCGGTGCGGCGTCGCATGGAAGCGGCGTTCCAGCACGACTTTGCCCACGTGCGCATCCACCGGGACGGGGCGGCCGCGCGCTTTGCCCACGACCTCAACGCCCACGCCGTCGCCCTGGGCGCCGATCTCTACTTCTCCTCGGGCGCCTTTGCGCCAGGCTCCCGGGACGGCGACCGCCTCCTCGCCCACGAGCTGACCCACGTGGTGCAGCACGACGAGGGGCGCCTTCCCCAGCAGGGCGGGGTCAGTCACCCGAGCGATCCGGCGGAACAGGAAGCGTACCGGAACGAGTCCGCCATCCTCGACAAGCTCCCCGCGGTCGACACGGCGCTCTCGACCCCGGGCTTCGACCGGGGCATTCCCGCGTTCGACCTGGACGTGGAGGCGATGATCGCCGAGTTCGAGGTCGGCCTGCAGGCGGGGGAGGGGGTCGCGGCGGACGGTCCAGTCCAGCGCGATGCCGCCGGCGAGGCGGCCGGCTCCGAGGGGGCGTCGCAGGCTGGGAACGAGGGCGCTGCGGACGCGGGCACCGGCGAGGAGCACCCGGTGGTCGCCACCCTGCGGGAGTCCGAGGGGATGCCGCTCGAGGACCTGCACCTGGAGCTCGCCTACGAGACTGCGCCCGACAAGGCCGAGCAGGTCCGGGTGCACCAGGACGACGCGGCGTTCGAGGCGGCGGCAGAGCTGGGTCTGCTCGGCTTCAGCATCGGCCACCACATCTTCCTCGGCGAGGAGGTCGACCTGGAGACGACCGAGGGAAACCGGGCGCTCCTGGTGGAGCTGCTCCACATCGACCTGCAGGAGGACACCTCGGAGGCGGAGACCGCGCTGTGCGAGGAGCTCGACGCGCTGGGCGACGGCGGGGAGTCCGAGGGGGGCGAGGAGACTGGCGGCGAGGAGGCGGCGGTCGACGGAGAGTCGGCGTCGGACGAGGATCAGAGCGCCGGATCGAGCGGCGAGGAAGCCGCGGGAGGGACCGCAGCAGAGGGCGTCGGCGAGGAGGTCGAGCCCGTGCTGCCCGGCGTTACCGGCGAGGACCACTGGCCCCTGCTCGCCGAGTGGGAGGCGAGCCAGGGCGAGGAGGAGGACTGGGACAAGGACGAGGAGGAAGAGGAGGGCGAAGAAGAGGGCGAGGGTCAGGGCGAGGAGGAGGCCGGCGCGGATCCGGCGGCCCTGGGTCCAGCGAAGGACGCCCCCCAGGCGGTCGACCCCCTGGACGAGCGCGGTGGCGATGTGCCGACGTTTGCCGAGCTGCAGGACGGCGCCCTGGCCCCGTACGCAGACGAGAAGGCCCTCCACGGCGAGCTCACCGGTCGCAGCGTGGCCCGCGCGTCTGGCTCCGGCGGGCTCGACGAGGAAGCGCCGGACCTGGGTGCCAGCACCGACCCCCGCGGCAGCCAGGTGCAGGACGAGACCGAGACCACGACCGCGCTGGATCAGCAGCTGGTCGACGCCAGCGACAGCACCCCCAACGCCGCGCGCCACCTGGCCGAGGACGACGACGCGGCCGAGGGACCGACCGCCTGGTGGGGCGAGCCCGAGAGCGAGGCCCGCAGCGAGCAGAGCGAGAGCGTCGAGTCCCGCTACGGCAAGGACGGCGCGACGACGACCGAGTCGAGCGGCGTCACCCTGCGCAAGCCCGACTTCGACATGGCCTTCGACCTCACGATGGACTTCCTGCTCGCCGTGTCGGTGCTGGGCAGCACGACGACGCTGATCATGCCGGGCTTCTCAGGCATCGTCGCGATCGCCAACTCGACGAGCCGCCTGTTGTCGGCGTTCTCCCCCGATCTCGACTTCATGAACCTGCTGCTCACCGAGGTGGAGGAGGCGGCGAGTGGCACCCAGGCGCTGGGCATCGACGCCGATCCCCAGGTGCAGGCAGAGCGCGCCGAGCAGGGCCTCGAGAACCGCACGGCCCAGACCGAGCGCTACGCCGCCATGCGCGACGAGGAGTCGTGGGCGGAGGGCAGCACGGCGCTGGAGCAGGCGGAGTCGATGCGCGCGCGGGTCGAGGGCGGCGCCGGAGCGACCGATCCGAGCGTGCCGCTGGTCCTGGACGGGGAGCAGGAGGCGAAGAAGGACGCGGCGGGCAAGGGCAAGGGCAAGGCAGGAGCGGCGGGAGAAGGCGCGGAACCGGGAGAGTCCGGGGTGGCGCCGGCGCCGGCGGCGGCGATGGAGGGCAGTGGCGGAGACGGGGGAGCGGGGGCCCAGACGGAGGGGGCGGGCTCGTCGTCGATCTCGGGCTCGGGCTCGGCCTCGTCTTCGGACTCGGGCTCGTCTTCGGACTCGGGCTCGTCTTCGGACTCGGGCTCGTCTTCGGGCTCGGGCTCGGATTCGATGTCGTCCTCGGGCTCGTCATCGGGCTCGGGCTCGGATTCGATGTCGTCCTCGGGCTCGTCGTCGACCTCGGGCTCGGGCTCGATCTCGGCTTCTGCTTCGGCGTCGCCGTCGTCCTCGAGCTCGCCGACGGTCTCGGCGGCGGCTGCATCGACGACCGCTCCAGCGACTGCGGCGGCGGTGGCTCCGGCCA
>CALATR010000579.1 GCA_937891875.1 uncultured Pseudomonadota bacterium
CTCCATCCCGTCAAGGACGACAATCTCTACGATGGCCCGCCCACGGTCCGGGTGTACCGGCGCATCGCGCTGACCGTCAGCCGCCCCAAGGACGAGGGTGAGCTGATGCGCCAGGTCGACGAGCGCGGCCTGCCGCTGGAGCAGGCTCTGAAAGCCCTTCGTCACGACAAGCTCGGCGGGGGCGCGGTCTGGCTGCACGGCGACGCCACCCCCACCGGCGCCCGCAGCCGTCCCATGCGCCTCATCGCCCAGCTGACCACCGATCTGGTGAAGTTCGACATCACTCCGGACGGCATGGCCTACGTCTTCTTCGACGACGACGCGCCCGACGGGGACGCCCGCCTGCTGTGGCAGGGCCAGTAGGTCGATCCGAGCGGCGGTGCGGTCGGCGACGAGGCCGCAGACAAGCCGGATCTGACGAATTCTCGACGGATCCGGCGAGAAGCGCTATCCTCGGCCCGCTCCACATCTGGAGCCGTTCTGGGAGCCTCTATGTTCCACCGCTCTGTTCTCCTCGCCGTGGCCGTCACCGCCCTCCCCCTCACCGCCGTCGCCGCGGACGAGTACGGCAGCGAGCCCGCCGAGGTCACGTTCCAGCACGACTTCGACGCCTTCGACGCGGTCGAGTTCGACACGGGCTCCCTGCCCGCGGGCAGCCCCCTGGCCGTGCGCTTCTACCTGGCCAGCAAGGGCGGCACCTACGCGACCATGGACGCCGTCAGCGACGTGACCTGGCCCGAGTCCCTGACCCAGCGCTGGACCGGCATTCCCGACAGCGGCTACCTCGAGGTCATCTGCGATCTCGAGCTCGCCGCCCAGGTGACCTTCGATCTGTGGGGCTACAAGGGCGCGTACGACGTGTGGAGCGAGACGCTCTACCTCGAGGCCGAGAAGATGTTCCAGCCCCTGCTGCTGGAGGGTGACGGTCAGGCCCGCGTCGAGGCGCGCGCGGACGGAAAGGGCATCGATCCCTACGAGATCGAGATCCCGCTCTTCGCCGGGCTGGAGCTGCAGGTCGTCATCGAGGTCTTCCCCCGGGCCACCGCCGCCCTCGCCTCGGGCCGCATCGAGACCGAGGACACGGTCCTGACCAGCGTCGAGAACGGCGTGCTGCACGACGTGCCCGAGTGGACCCCCGAGATCCTGGAGCTGACCAGCACCTACGTCGCCCAGATCGACGCCGCGCTGGAGGTGGTCATCCAGCCCAAGCTGGAGATCTGCGCGCCCATCTTCGGCTGCTTCCGCGTCGCGAAGTTCGACATCCCCATCCCGCTGGTCGACGACTCGCTGGAAGAGGCGTTCAAGCCGGTCAACTACGGCCACCCCCTGCCGGTGCTCGAGGCCCCGGTCACGACCCACCACTTCGGTGAGGTCGAGGTCGAGACCCTGGCCAACCTCCAGCTCCCGCTGACCAACGCTGGCCTGCTGGACCTCGAGGGCACCCTGTCCATCGAGGGCGACCCTGCCTTCACGGTCTTCCCCGAGTACATCCAGGCCAGCGCCGATCAGACCGACGGCGCCGTCGTCACCTTCGCCCCCACCGGCGAGGGCGAGCACGCCGCGATCCTGGTCATCACCAGCAACGACCCCTCCAACCCCGAGCTGCGCATCCCGCTCGGCGGCACCGGCTGGGTCGAGCCCATCATCGTCGACGACGGCGACCCCGACGGCCGCGAGGGCCGCCTCTCCGGCGAGGTCCGCGGCTGCGGCTGTGACGCCAGCAGCAGCCCTAGCGGCGGGCTCGCGGTGTTCGGGCTGATCGGCGGGCTCATGTTCCTGCGGCGTCGGCGGAAGTAGAGACGGTCCGGGCTTCACGCCCTACCGCCTCCGGATCCCCACCAGCATCCGGTGGTCGATGATCTCGAAGCCGCCCTTCGCGTAGGCCTTGATCGCCGCATCGTTGCCGGCGGTGACGTACACCTGGGCGATCGGGACCCCGCGCTGGGCCCACCAGGCGAGGGCCGCCTTGACCAGGGGCTCGGACAGCCTGCGCCCTCTCGCGGCCTCGTCGACGTGCAGCCAGGACAGCACGCCCAGGGGCAGGCCCATGTAGGGATCGGTCCGGATCTCGGCGTAGATCGCGCCGATCGGCTGCTCCCCATCGCGCAGGACGCGGACGAGGGTGTCGTCACCGTCGGCCGCGGCGAGGAGCTCGGTCCACTCCTTCTCGATGAGCCTGCCGTCGCGGATGCGGGCGGCGATGTCGGCCTCGTCCCAGCCCAGGTGCCAGGCCTCGGACCAGCGGCGGATGTGCCAGGCCAGGTGGTCGCGGTGCCAGGGCCAGAAGACGTTGGCGTCGTCCTCGCGAAGCTCGGTCAGGACAGGATCTCCGGTCACGGGCGACGCCTCCGGACGATGAGCAGGCCCAGCAGGGCGAGCGCCGGGAGTCCACCGCCGGCCGGGCCGGAGCTGCAGGCGCAGCCCCCCTCCTCGGGAGGCAGCCGCCAGTCGACGGCGCAGCGTCCGCTGACGTTGAGGTCGCTGGCCGCGGCGAGCACGAGCAGCACCTCCCCCTCGGGCGGGGTCTCCAGGTGCGACCGCGCGGGCGTGGCGCCCTCCGCGACGACGCGGTCCAGCCAGACCACCGCACCGTCCTCGGGGGTGTCGAGGACCACGCCCAGCACGCCCTCACCGGCAGTACAGGAGACATGGGGCACGGTGCCCGGAGCCTCGTCGGCGGGACGGGAGAAGGTGTAGGTCACGCTGGTCCACGCGGGCAGGAGCTCGATCTCCAGGGTCGGCCAGTCCCAGACCTCCCGTGGTGCCTCGAAGCTGGCCGTGCACGAGGCGTTGCCGGCCTGGTACCCACCCAGCGCGCTCCGGTCCTCGCCCGCGCAGGCTGCCTGGTTGAACGCCGAGAACCGAGTGAACGCCTCCGCCACCCCGTCCCTGGCCGCGAGATCGAGCCCAGCAGCCCACTCCGGCTCCGCCTCCAGCGCCTCCCAGACGGCCCACGGCGGTGCGCCCTGATCCTCCTCCAGGAACTTGAACCACATCAGGCCGGCGTACTCGAAGCGGCCGTCGACATCGTCCAGGCGCCGGTTCGGCTCGCCGATGCGCTCGCCCCACAGCACGTTGGTCAGCAGCGCGAGGGTCACCTGGTCCGGCGCCGGTCGGTACTGCTCGTAGGTGGCGCTCGCCTCGTAGAGCCAGGCGTGGCTGTCCCAGGTGTAGCGGTACTGGGCGCAGTGCATGAGCTCGTGGCGCACGATCGACCGGGCGACCGTCTCGTTGTAGCTGCGGATGTCTGGGTCGAAGCGCACGAAGCACGACGCGCCGCCGGCCCCGTCCTCCGGGGTGACCGGGTTCGCGTAGCCGTTGGCGTCGATCGACACGAAGTAGGCGTCGATTGCGGCATCTCCGCCGGTGCCGTCGTCTCCCACCAGGCGCTGCCAGTCGCTCGACTCGAGGTGCGCTCGGACCTCGACCAGCTCCGCCTCCGCCCACTGCAGGAGCTCGGCGGACACGCGATCGGCGCCCTCGTCCGTCCAGTGCAGGCGAAACGCGCCCCCGTCGACGAGGCGGGTCTGGACCGGGCCGGAGAGCTTGGGTCGGGGGGCGTCCAGGTGGTGGCCGTCCTCGTCTCCGACCGGACCCGCGCAGGTAGGACCGCGGGGACCGACCGCACCGGCGACCAGCGAGAGCAGCAGCGGGATCATGGCTGCACTGTAGCCGCCTCGGCGGCGGTCGCGCGGGAGGGCGGGCGGCGGAAGAGCCCTCGGACGCCCCGGCCCATGGAGCGCCACTCGTCCGCGTCCCACAGGCACACGTAGAAGGCGAGGCTTATCATCGGGAAGGAGCCCACGTTCATGGTCAGGACCAGGGCGCCGTGGAAGACGATGCCGACCAGCGCGTAGATCGTGCGCACGTCCCACGCGTTGAAGGTGGCCCGCAGCCAGCCGCCCTTTTCGCGGGTGCCCCGGTAGATCAGCGCCAGCAGCCACACCGGCGCCGTCACCTCCCACACCCAGGTCACCGCCGTCCCCACCTGGGTCAGCGGGTAGAGCCAGGCGAAGAAGGACAGGTCGTACAGCTGCCAGCTGGGCTGCTGGAGGATGTAGTAGAGCGCGTCGAACTCACCGCCGGGCGTCCAGTGGGCGGAGAGCTTCTGCAGGCCTGTGGTCCAGTACATCAGGATCAGCTGGAACACGATGAGCCCGCGCGCCCACGCCGGCACCGGGCGACCGCGCCAGGGACGACCGCGGAGGATCCAGGCGTCGAGGGACCAGGTGGCCGTGGTCGGGGTCAGCACGCACAGCCACAGGGCGTTCTTGATCAGCAGGTCGTAGCTGCCGCCCGCGTGGGTGTTGATGTCGACGGCCATGTAGAGCTGAAGCAGGAGGAATGCCGTCAATCGGCCACCGAGACCCGCCATGAGCACCAGGCTTGCGACCACCGTGGCGACCGTGAGACCGGTCATCACCGGCAGGGTCGGTCCGCCGAGCTGCTCGACCAGCCAGGGCACGCGCTCGAACGTGCGGTAGCCGCCGTGGGCGACGTCCACCCACAGCACCTCGACCACCCCGTCGGTGAGCACGCTGCCGATGGACACGGCGATGGCGAGCCCCACCAGGATGCGGAAGAGGGCCAGGGGCTCGGCGCCCTCGGGTCGGAAGGCCCAGTCGGTCCAGCCGCGCAGCCAGGGGATCACGGCGCCTCCTCGTCGCCGGAGTCGCTCTCGTCCTCGTCGTCGACCGGCTCGCCCGGAGTCTCTCCGCGGAAGGGACCCAGCTGGATGATGCGGCTTCGCTGCCAGCGGATCTTCGGGCGCTCGCCGCTGCGCACCTGCTCGGGGGACAGCGAGCGATACGACGCGTAGCGGACCTGAAGCACCTCGGCGTCGGGGAAGTCGACCGCAGCATGCCTGGCGAGCCAGTCGCCCAGCTGTTCATAGGTCTTGGGGTACTTCTTGCCCCACCCGTAGCGGAACAGCACCGAGCGCATGCGGTCGTGGTCGAGCACGTGACCCATCCAGCGGTGGTCCGGGTCACGGGCTTCGTAGATCACGTACCAGACCTTCTCCTGGCGGATGCGGAGCTGGAAGCGGGACGGGTGCATGTGCGGCGCGACGAACATGCGCCAGGACTGGGCGGTCCCACAGCACTCATAGTACCGGTAGAACGGCTTCTTCAGCTGGTGGTGCGCCGACGCGTACGAGCGTGCGATGCCGTACAGCTCGTCCTGCAGCTCGCTCGAGGTGCCGGTCCAGCCGAACGCCCGAAGACGCTCGTTCCAGGCGTCGAACTCCGCCTGCACCGTCGGCTGCTTCCAGTCGCGGCGGTTCAGGCCACCGCCCGGCGAGGGGAACGCCATGATCGAGATCGCCACGATGTGCGCGACGATCAACGCGAGCACGATCCAGCGTCGCGCGGACTCGAGCCAGGGGGGCAGCGCCGGCAACCGTCTTCCTCCGTGGCCGCACCCTATCCCCGTGCGCCGGTTACGCCCCGAGCATGTTCGGAGGGACCATGCACAAGCTGTTTGTGGCCACGTTGGGAGTGGCCAGCCTGGCCAGCGTCGGCTGTGCGAACGCCAACCTCTTCACCGTCGAGGACGACATCGAGCTCGGCCAGCAGCTGAGCGACGAGATCGCCGCGAGCCCCGACGACTACCCCGTGATCGCCCGGGCCGATGCCCCCGACGCCTACACCGAGCTCGAGCGCATCAAGAACAGCGTGCTCTCGTCGGACGACATCGTCTACCGCGACGAGTTTGCCTGGGAGCTCAAGATCATCGACGACGACGAGACCCTCAACGCCTTCGCCGCGCCGGGCGGCTTCATGTACGTCTACACCGGCCTCATCCGCTTCCTCGACCGGGAGGACGACCTCGCTGGCGTCCTGGGCCACGAGATCGCCCACGCCGACCGTCGCCACAGCACCGAGCAGCTCACCAAGGCCTACGGCATCTCCGCCCTCATCGCGGTGCTTCTCGGCGATGATCCTGGTCTTCTCGCCGAGCTCGCCGCCGGCCTCGCCAGCCTGCAGTTCTCCCGCACCGACGAGTCCGAGGCCGACGCCTGGTCCGTCCGCTACCTCTGCGACACCGACTACGCCGCCAACGGCGCCGCCGAGTTCTTCCGCAAGCTCGACGGAGCCAGCGTCCCCGCCTTCCTGTCGACGCACCCGAACCCCGAGAACCGGGTCGAGGCGATCGATGCGCTGGCGTTGGAGCTGGGGTGCTCGACGGAGGCGTATGGGGAAGGGCGGTATCAGCAGCTGCTGGATGGGTTGCCGTAGGGGCGGGGAAGCGGTGGCTGTCGTGACGGCACTCGGCACAGAGACCCAGAGGCACAGAGGGATTCACAGAGGGCGTCCATGTGGGCCGGAGGTCAGGGGGTGAACGCGCGCAGGCCGATCAAGATGTCCTGGAGAACCGCGGTGGCCACGGCGTCCTCACTCACCAGGAAGCTCTGCCACGCCTCGGAAGCCGCGGACGCGGGCTCCGCGAGCGAGAGCAACCAACGGTGAGGCACGGCGTCAGGATCGTCATGCCGCAAGGCGGCCACGACTGCATCGAGTCGTCCAGCCTGTTCCCTTGAAATCAACCTCATCCGCCGGCGTAGTGCTGCTGCGCCCAGCCCGTCGCCCTCTCCGTCAGACCTCCGGTACTCCGCTTCTCCGTGGTGGAAGCCACCGTCCGCCGGCCCACGACCTGCCGTCTCCACCTCGATCCCCCCCAACCCGATCTCCCACTCCTCCCACCGCTGCTCCCCTCTCCGCCTCCACCGCCGCACGTCCACCCGCACGCCCCGCAGCTCCCCCCGCGCGATCCCAGCCAGGATCTCGGTCCCGATCGCGAACGCCAGCCTCGCGTGGCTCTGGGAGACGGTGCCGAGCACCTCGCGGTCCCGGACCAGCACCTTCGTCCAGACGTCGTGAGGGACGTCATCGCCGCTCAGGTGCTCGTTGCCCGCCTGGAAGGCCGCGAACTCGGCGGGCACCCGCAGGAGCCGGCGCACGCGGCCCTCACCCTGGCCGGCGACCATGCCGCCGCGGATCCGCACGGTCGCGGACCCGCTCTCACTCCGCAGCTGCACGTCGCGGCTGAACCAGCGGCTCTCCACCTCCACCGGGCCAGCGTCGCCGCAGGCGCAGGGGTCTTCGGGTCGGTCGCGGCCGCACGCGGGGCAGGGCCAGCCGGGTTCAGGAGGTCGCGTCATCGAGGGCGCGCAGGACGTCTTCGGTCGCCCGGAGGCGGCGCTGGCTCGCCTTGCGCTGCGCCTTGGGCTTGAGGAACTCGAGCACGAACAGCACCGTGAGGCCGGCGAGGGCGAGCACGAGGATGAGCACGGTCATCAGCGCCGGGTTCACCAGCGGTGCGGCCTGCTTGGCCATGCGCACGGTCATCACCAGCCCGTTGCCCTCCTCCAGCGTCGGGGGCAGCCGGCTCAACAGGGCGAGCAGGGCCAGGCCGAGCACGGTGATCGTGGCGAGGAAGGCGCCGATGACCGGGAGACGGTGGATCACAGCAGCTCTCCGTTCGGTGCGTCGCCATCGCCGGGAGCAGGCTGCTTCTCGGCGTCCTCCTCCTGGGAGTCGTGGAAGCGCTTGCGCAGGTGCAACGCCAGCTCTGCGCGTCGATCCTCATAGGCGCGCTCCAGCGCACCCAGGCCGATGATCCGCGCCACCGGGTACAGGATCAGGCTCGCGAGCCCCAGCGCCATCAGCGTGAACAGGCCTCCGAGCGGCCAGCTGGTCGAGCCGAGATCCCAGGAGAGCTGCCAGGAGAGCGAGGCGCGCCCGTCCTGGCCCGGCGAGGCCCGGTGCACCGCGGTGAGCCGCCACGGTCCGTCCTCCTGCACCCGGAAGGAGTGGCTCGCGACGCGGTTGGCGGGGCCGGAGCTCTCGTGCACGCAGCGGACCAGGGTGTAGGTGCGGCCCGACGGTGCCTCGGCGAGGAGCTCGATGCCCTCGCTGCCCGAGTCCAGGCTGCAGTCCACGTCCATCGTGTAGTAGCCCCACTGGGTCCGCATCGGCACGGTGC
>CALATR010000580.1 GCA_937891875.1 uncultured Pseudomonadota bacterium
ACCCGCGACGACCGCGCCAGAGCCCGAGACGACCGCGCCAGAGCCCGAGACGACCGCGCCAGAGCCCGAGACGACCGCGCCAGAGCCCGAGAAGGCCGCACCGGTCGCGACCGCCGCCTCCGGCAGCGACGGCCCTGCCCCCGGCCAGAGCTACCAGGCCCTCATCGACCAGGGCTGGAACACGGTGGACGGCGATCCCGAGGCCGCGGCCGACCTCTTCCGCGCCGCCCTGGACATGAAGATGGGCGACACCGAGGCCTCGTACGGCCTGGGCTACGCCATGCTCCAGCTGGGGCAGCGGGTGGGGGCCAAGGCCTACCTGTGCGCGGCGGCCGGCTCCGCCGACGAGAAGGACCGCACCGAGATCCTCGGCGTGGTGGAGAGCCACGGCCTGGCCTGCGAGTAGCGTGCTCGGGCCGCTGACCGACGCGCGCGGGGTGACCGTCCAGCTGGACGCGCCGCCGCGCCGCATCGTGTCCCTGGTGCCCAGCACGACCGAGACCCTGTTCGCCCTGGGCCTGGGCCAGCGCGTGGTCGGCGTCACCCGCTTCTGCGTGCGACCGGAGGGCGTGCTCGACGGGATCGACAAGGTCGGCGGCACCAAGGACGTCATCCCGGAGCGGGTCGCGGCGCTGGAGCCGGACCTCATCCTGGGCAACTGCGAGGAGAACTCCCGCGAGATCTTCGCGGCACTGGACGGCGTCGCGCCCCTGTGGGCCCCCCTGCCGAAGGACGTCGACACCGCCCTGCAGGACCTGCTCCACGTGGGCACGCTCTGCGGGGTGCAGGCCGCCGCGCAGGACCTGCACGACCGCATCCAGCAGGCCCGCGCCCACGCCCGAGAGGCCGCCGCGCGCCGTGGTCCGGTCCGCTACGCCTGGCTGATCTGGCGCCGGCCGTACATGGTCTGCGGGGGGGACACCTTCACCTCCGCGCTCCTGTCCGAGCTGGGAGGCGTCAACGTCTTCGCCGCCTCCGAGGCTCGCTTTCCAGAGGTCACCCCGGCGGACCTGCGCGCCGCCGATCCCGATCGCATCCTGCTCTCCTCCGAGCCGTTCCCCTTCAAGGACAAGCACGCCGTGGAGCTCGCAGAGGGCACCGGACTGCCCCGCGCGCGCTGCGCCTTCGTCGACGGGCAGCTCGGCACCTGGCACGGGGTGCGCCTGCTGGACGCATTCGCCAGGTGGACGGAGCTGCTCCCGGCCGGGTGATCTCGCACCCTGGCGATCTTCCACCTCAACCGACGCCTCCCCGATCCGACGACCCGTCGACCCGTGGAGGATCCATGCACCGTCCGTTGCGTCTCGCGCTCATCTCCGTCCTGACCGTGGCCTGCCAGGCCGACTACAGCGGCGTCACCGTGGAGCCCGCCGCTCCCGTGACCACCGACGCCCTGCGCCTCGAGCTCGGCGACGCCGGCTCGGTGAGCGTGTCGTGGCTCGTCGATGGCGTCGAGGTGGAGGCCCTGCGCGACGCGCTCGAGGTGAGCTCCGACCGCACCGTGCGCGGCCAGTCCTGGACCGCCCAGGTCTGGGGCGGCAACAACGCCGATCGCACCCAGACGCCCGACGCCGTCGTCGAGGTCGTGATCGGCAACACCGCTCCGGTGATCACGGGCGGTGCGATCACCCCCGAGGCTCCCCGTACCACCGACACCCTGTGGTCGAGCTTCACCGGCGAGGACCTCGACGGTGACCGCCTGTACTGGCGCGTCGAGTGGCTCCGCGACGGCGAGGTCGTCGCCGGCCTGGGCTCGGATCGCGTGCTCTCCGAGCTGACCACCCGCGGCGAGACCTGGACCGTGCGCGCCTGGCTCTCCGACGGCGACATCGAGGTCGGCCCGGAGGAGGTGTCGGTCATGATCGACAATGTGGCCCCGGTCGCCCATCAGGTGGTGATCGACCCCGCCGTGGCCTTCGAGACCACCGAGCTGGTCGCCACCCCGACCGGCGATGATGCCGATGGTGACGCGGTCACCTGGATCTACAGCTGGTACGTCGACGGCGCCGAGGTCGGCGGCAAGGTCACCGATCGCCTCGACGGCAGCGTCTTCGACCGCGGCCAGGAGGTGGTCGTGCACGCCACCCCGAGCGACGGCTTCACCACCGGCGAGCCCGTGGTCTCCAAGGCCGTCGTCATCCAGAACTCCGCGCCCACCGCCACCGGCGCCACCATCCAGCCGTCCCTGCCGACCGAGACCGACACCGTGAGCTGCATCGGCTCCGGCTTCGCCGATGTCGACGGAGATCCCGAGGGCTGGCAGGTCGTGTGGACCGTCGACGGCGCTCCCGCCGGCAGCGCCCCGACCCTGGACGGCAGCGCATTCAGCCGCGAGCAGAGCCTCGGCTGCACCCTGGTGCCCTTCGACGGCGACCTCGCGGGCGAGCCGGTGGTCGCCGCCGCCGTGACCGTGCAGAACACCGCTCCGGTCCTGGCTTCTGCCGCGATCGACCCGGCCTCGCCCGTCACCACGGACACCCTGTCCGCCACCCTGGGCGCGGTCGCCGACGTCGACGACGACACCGTCGGCTACACCTACGCATGGACCGTCGACGGCGCAGCCGCCGGCACCGACGCCACCCTGCCCGGCAGCGCCTTCGCCCGGGACCAGGTGGTCGGCCTGACCGTCACCCCGACCGACGGCACCGACGCCGGCGTGCCCGTTGTGGCCGCCACCGTCACCGTGCAGAACAGCGCGCCGACCGTCGCGTCGGTGGTCCTCTCCCCGTCCGCGCCCGCCACCGACGACGCCATCACCGCGTCCGTCACCGCGACCGACGCCGACGGCGACGAGCTGACCTACAGCTACACCTGGAGCATCGACGGCGCCGTGGTCGCCGGCGAGACCAGCGCCACCCTGCCGTCCAGCGCCTTCGTCAAGGGCGAGTCGGTCTCGGTCAGCGTGGTCGCGGACGACGGCACCGCCGTCAGCACCGCCGTCACCTCCGCCGCCGTGGTGGTCGTGAACACCGCGCCCACCCTGGACTCGGCCAGCATCGACCCCGGCACCCTCGTCGAGGGCGACACCGCCACCTGCGTGCCCTCCGGCTTCGCCGACGTGGACGGGGACTCGGCCAGCTACACCTACGCCTGGACCGTCGACGGCGTCGACGCGGGCGTGAGCAGCGCCACCCTGGACAGCGACGCCTTCGACCGCGGCCAGGCCGTCGTCTGCATCGTCACCCCGGGCGACGGCACCGACGACGGCACCCCGGTCAGCTCCGGCGCCGTCATCATCGGCAACACCGCCCCGGTCGCCGGCGCGGTCAGCCTGTCGACCACCACCCCGCAGACCGGCGACGACCTGGTCGGTACCGTGGCCAGCGTCACCGACGTGGACGGCGACGAGGTCGAGCTGACCTGGGTCTGGACCGTCGACGGCGGCACCGTGCGCAGCGTCACCACCTCCGCCCTCACCGACACCCTGCCCGCAGCGCTCACCGCCAAGGGCAACGCCATCCAGGTCGCGGTCACCCCGGCCGATGACGCCGACGCAGGCGCCACCGTCGTGGGCGGAACCGCCGTGGTGCAGAACACCGCGCCGGTCATCACCACGGTCAGCCTGTCGCCGTCGAGCATCGACATCTACACCGCCGTCACCGCGTCGGTCACCGCGTCCGACGTCGACGGGGACAGCCTCACCACCACCTACGCCTGGTTCCTGCAGGACGAGGGGACGGGCGGCTTCGTGGCGCTGCACCCCACGACCGCGACGCTCCCCGCGAGCGAGTACGACAAGGGCGACGTGCTCTACGTCGAGGCCACCGTCGACGACGGCGCGGCCACCCACACGCTCGCGAGCGCCACCATCACCGTCGGCAACGCCGCCCCGGTCGCGCCGACCGTCGTGGCCCTCTCCCCGGCGGATCCCGCGCCCACCGACACCCTGACCTGCACCGCGTCCGGCGGCACCGATCCCGACGGCGACAGCGTCAGCTACCGCTTCAACTGGTACCGCGACGACACCCTGGTCCGCACCGACAGTGACGCTTCGAGCGCCACCTTCACCCTGTCGGCCAGCGACACCGGCACCGGCCAGACCTGGACCTGCGCGGTCGAGAGCTTCGACGGCACCGACGCCAGCGCGTCCACCACCGACGACGCGTCCACCGTCATCCTCGCGTCCGACTGCGACGAGCTGTACGCCTGGGGCTACCGCGCCAGCGAGGACTACGACCTGGACACTCCCGACGGCAGCGGCGTCACCCTGTACTGCGAGATGCGCAGCGACGGCGGCTGGACCCAGGTGGTCGACCACGACTACACCGTCGACGCCTGCCCCTCCGGCTGGCCGTCCGCCAGCTTCTACGGCGGCTCCTGCCACATCGACGGACCCGCGGTGCGTCGCGCCACGCTGGAGACCTTCGGGATCAGCTACGCCGATGTCCGCGTCAACGTCGGCCTTTCCCAGTACGCCAGCATGGACGGCTTCGCCGGGACCCGCACCGCGTCCTACGACGCCGCTTACGGCGACGGCTTCGCCCTGCTCTACAACGACGGCGGCCTGGACGACGTGCACACCTGGGTCATGGCCACGGACACCCCCGTGTGCAGCACCCCGTCGCCCATCGCCCTGTCCGGCGGATCGAGCTGCGCCTCGATGTTCGGTGCGGGCCCGTGGAGCACGATCTGGGACAGCGGCTACACCTTCGACGGCTGGCGGCAGTTCAGCCTGGGTACGCCGACCGACGTGGACCTGATCGGGCAGATCATGGCCGACCAGGACCCGCTCGACGAAAACATGGCGGTCCGCCACCTCTACATCATGGTGAAGTAGCTGCCGCGTGACCGGAGGAGCGGTGCCTCCTCCGGTCCGCTACGGCCGGGTCAGCCGCACCCGGTAGCTCCCGTCCCGACGCAGCTTGCCCTGGCTGCGGACGGCGGCCTGGGCGTCCTTCAGCAGCTTCCCGTCGCAGCCCGACGAGCGGACGACCTTGCTGTCGGCCAGGGTGAAGCGGCACACGGAGCCGCCCTCGGAGGCGTGGGTCGAGGTCCCGCTCACCTGGACCAGGCTGGACCCGATCCCGCTGATTCCGGTGCCTCCGCCGCCGCGGCCGTAGCCGATGCTGCCGGTGCCGCCGCCCTTGGTGCCCAGCCCGCCGAGCCCTTCGCCAGTGCCGCCACCGCCCATGCCGCTGCCCCGCGAGCCGATGCCGCCCGAGCCGATGCTCACGCCCTTGGCCCCGATCAGGCCTCCGAGCCCGCCGTCCAGGTCCGAGCTGAGTGCGCTGCCGCTGAAGATGCTGTCCAGCTCGCCGCCGTCGCCCAGCGTGCCCAGGAGCCCGATCTCCATCGAGTCGTCGCGGGTGCCGATGATGGCCATGATGCCGGCCCTCTCGGCGATGGCCCGGTCCAGGGCGACCTTCGACTCGACGACCTCGGGCTCGACGTAGGCGTCCGGGTCCGGTGCCTGGCCGATGATGTCCGCGGGCTCCGGCAATTCACCCCCGACCGACTCCGCCATCGGGAGCAGCTCCTCGTCCAGGTCGTCCATCGTGAGCTCGACGATCTCGACCGGGGGCGGAGGAGGCACCATCAGGGCGGGCAGCGTCGGGGCCGGGCCACCAAAGACCAGGTAGATGGCGTACAAGATGAGGAAGCCCACCACGACGGCCATGTAGTACAGCCCGTACCAGGCGGCGCCCGACACCACCGTCCCGGTCAGCCCCGACGCCGCCACCGCGATGCGGAGCGTGGACTCGGGATCCCCGCGCTGGATGGTGCTGTCGAACATGGTGCCTCCTACGGGATGACGGGCTCCCGTACCCCGGGCGCGCGCCGCATCACCCGCTCCGACACATCTCGCAACAGGGAGATCGCCGCGATCGCCCTGCTCAGTCCGAGGCTTCGGTCGCCCCGCCCCGCACCGCGTACGCCTGCAGCCAGGCGACGATGTCCGCGCTCTCGTGGAAGGGCACGCCGTCGATGAACAGGCACGGCACCTGGGTCATGCCGGTCGCCTGCACCAGGTCGCGCTGGTGCTGGCGGTCCTTCATGGTGTCGCGCAGCTCGACCTCGACGTGGGGGAGGTCGCGCAGGGCGCGCAGGACCCGCTGGCAGAAGCCGCAATAGTCGTACTTGTACAGGGCGAGCTCCCGCCGCTCGTCCGGCGAGGGGATGCCCTTCGGAGCCACGTAGGTCGCAGGGTCCGCGGGGGCGGAGAACAGGTCGAAGAAGCCCATGGCGCTACCTTGGATCCGGAGGTCGAACAGGATCTGAGTAGCCACGCCTCACACGTCGACCAGCACCGCGCTGATGTTGTCCTTGCCGCCACCCTGGTACGCATCGTTGACCAGGCGCTGCACCGCGCGCCGGGGCCGCTTCCAGGTGTTGAGGTGGGACGCGATCTCGTCGTCCTCGAGCTCGCCCCACAGGCCGTCCGAGCACAGCAGGACGCGGTCACCGCGGAGCAGGCGGACCTCGGCGACGTCCACGTCGATCTCCGGGTCCTGGCCGATGTAGTTGAGGATGACGTTGGCCTTGGGGTGGGTCCGCGCCTCGGCCTGGGAGATGGTGCCACGCTCGACCATGGCCTGGACCATCGAGTGGTCCGTGGTCAGGGCGCGCAGCTTGCCGCCGCGGAGCTGGTAGGCGCGGGCATCGCCGGCGTGGGCGACGTAGCCGCTCTTTCCGTCGACCACGAGGAAGGCGACCACCGTCGCGCCCATCGCCCGGGCCTTGCTGCTGGCGCTCTCGGCCAGGACCGCGGCGTTGGCCGCCTCGACCGCCTTGACCAGCAGACCCTTGAGGAAGTCCGCGGTGGTGCGGCCGGCGCGCACGCCGTCCGTGACCACGGACAGGACCTTGTCCACCGTGATGGCGCTCGCCACCTCCCCGCGCTCATGGCCGCCCATGCCGTCGGCGACGACGTAGATGATGCTGCGCTCGTCGATGCGCTTCCAGCCCCAGCTGTCCTCGTTGCGCACCCGGGTCAGCCCCAGGTCGGAGTAGGCGGCGTGGTCGTGGTCCTCGACGTCCTCGGCCAGGCGATCGTGGTGGACCTCGAGGGCGTTGCGCAGGCGGGTCGGCGGACCGTGCCGACCCTGCACCCCGTCCTCGAGGAACTTGACGATGTTGACGTCGTCCGGATCGACGTAGCGGAGCATGGTCCGGCAGAGATCGCGGACGTCCCGGAGCATGGGGCGATCCGGGTCGCGCGCGAGGGCCTTGGGATCGACGATCTTCGCGACGTCGAGGTCGGAGAGGCGGGCCGAGCCGTCGGGCATGATCAGGACGTGGGACGCATCGAGCCTGGCGAGGTTCACGCCCGCGTCGTGCAGGGCGCCGAGGCCGGTGGAGATCCGGTGCAGCAGGGCCACGATGATGCCCGGGGGCAGCGGGGCGGGCTGGTCCACCAGCAGGCGCTCTCCGTTGTACGGGTAGATGGTGACCGGGCGCCCCTCCCGCAGGAAGGCGGCCGAGGCGTCGACCAGCACGGGGTGACGAAGCCGGAGCTTCATCCATCGCTTCCAGGCGTCTGCCGCTCCGGGGTCGTGGCGCACGCTGGCCAGGAAGCGGCGCTCCAAGAGGGGGGCGTTGCAGTAGGTGCAGCTCTGGGCGGTGCCGGGGTTGTACCGGTTGCCGCACTTCCAGCACTTCTTGTGCCGCCACAGCGGGTCGACGTTGTTGGCCAGGTAGAAGTGGCGCCCCTCGACGACGCGGACGAGGCGCTCGATCCGGAGGTGCTGCCCCAGCGGGGTCGACGGCGCGTACGGCCAGGGATGCTCCAGCCGCACGCCGCGGATGGGCTCGGCCCGGGCCAGGGATCCGGCGCCGATCGCATCGAGGTTGGAACGTTGGAACTGGGCGGTCATCCGTCACTCTCTGCTGCCCGCGGCCGTCCGTCGAGCAAGCCGATCCGTCCGAGGAAGGCGAGGCGCGCGGGCACCAGCTCGGCCAGTGCCTCGATTGCCTCCGCCGGGTCGACGTCGTCCCCATCGGCCGACATCACCAGCTCTCCAGTACGCGCATCGTGCTGCAGAGCCGCCACGAGGGTAGCCAGATCCCGGGTGCCGTCACAGTTGGCGATGATGCGCCGGTCGAGCTCGTCGAAGTGGAAGGCGTCGTGGCGGCGGGAGGTGCCCCACGGCGCGCCGGCAAGGGCCTGCAGGCGGGCGAACGGAAACGCCGTCGGCCGCTCGGCGGTGGCGCCGTCCATGGGCATGGGCCCGGTCCACAGCTCGACCAGGGCCTGGGCATAGCCGAAGAGCAGGTTGCGACCCAAGAACTCCTCGAGGGCGTCCCCGGTGAGGGCGCGCTCGTAGCCATTGGCGGCAGCCCAGGCGGCGACCCGGGCGTCGGTGCGGGCGATCCACTCGTCGAAGGGCATGGGCTCGGGGCGCTGGTCCTGGAGCACGGCGATCCCAGCCTTCAGCTCGGGATCCTCGGCGGTGAGCTCCCGGGCGGAGCTGCCGACGAACGTGACCGGAAGACCCGGATCGAGCGGTACTTCGGTCTCACCCGAGTAGCGGAGCGTCGTGCCGACC
>CALATR010000581.1 GCA_937891875.1 uncultured Pseudomonadota bacterium
GGCCGGTCTCCAGTCTCCAGTCTCCAGTTTCGGCCGGCCAGGGAGTGGCGGGCCCTCCACCAGGGGTCGCGCTTCGTAGCGCGTCTGGAATCCGTTGGGACAACCTCGGTTCCACGGACGTGGCTGCTTCGACGACCGCACCGGGCTGTCGGGATCGCTGCCGTCTGCGCTGGGACTGGAGACTGGAGACTGGAGACTGGAGACCGAGCCTCCACTCCCCTGTCCGCAGCCACGCGACCTGCGCGAGACGCGACCGGCGCGAGACGACCCCTCCGCCTCGCCACCGAACGCACCACACGACCACCCGCGAGCCGCCGCCCCCGCAACCGGCTACCCTCCGCGCTCCCCACTTCCTCGAGCCAGCAGATGTCCCTACCGGTCGTCGCCATCGTCGGCCGCCCCAACGTGGGCAAGTCCACCCTGTTCAACCGTCTCGTCGGCTTCAAGAAGTCCGTCGTGCACGATCGTCCGGGCGTCACCCGGGACCGCCTGTACGAGGTCGCCAAGGCCCACGGCCGTCGCTTCCTGCTCATTGACACCGGTGGGCTCGAGCCGGCGCCGGACACGCCGCTGCTGCACGCCATGCGGGCCCAGGTGCTGGTCGCGCTGGAGGAGGCGGACGTCATCCTCTTCGTCGTGGACGCGCGCGCCGGGTACACGCCGGCGGACCTCGAGGTGGCGGAGCTGCTCCGTCGCACCGAGAAGCCCGTCGTGCTGGCGGTCAACAAGATCGACGGCCCCAGCCACGAGGATCTCGCCCACGACTTCTGGCAGATCGGGGTCGAGGAGCTGCACTCGGTCAGCGCCGAGCACGGTCGCGGCTGGTGGGAGCTCACCGACGCGGTGGTCCAGCGCCTGCCACCGCCCACGGAAGAGGAGCTCGAAGGCGAGGATCTCGGCGAGCTCGGTGATGAGGGCGCGCTCGACGAGGAGGAGGAGGGTGAGGACGCCGATCCCCGTCAGGCGCCCCGGCCGCACGAGCTGCGGGTCGCGGTCATCGGCCGTCCGAACATCGGCAAGTCCACGCTCGTCAACCGCATGCTCGGCGAAGAGCGGCACCTGGTGCACGACATGCCGGGCACGACCATGGACCCGGTCGACAGCGCCGTCGAGATCGACGGTCAGCGCTACCTCTTCGTCGACACCGCCGGCGTGCGCCGCAAGACGAAGATCGGCGACCCGCTGGAGCGCTTCGTCAGCCTGCGCTCCATCCGGGCCATCGAGCGCTGTCACGTCGCTGTGCTGCTCATCGACGCGATGGAGGGCGTGACGACCCAGGACGCGCGCCTGGTGGAGCTGGTGGTCGACCGTGGCCGCGCGCTGGTCATCCTCATCAACAAGTGGGACCTGACCAAGGACGACGAGGAGGTCGACGCGCGCGGCATCGCCGACCAGCTCGCCGAGAAGCTGCCCCACGCCACCTGGGCCCCGCACCTGTTCATCAGCGCCAAGACGGGCAAGGGCTGCCACCGCATCCTGCCGATGATCGATCGCGTGTTCCAGGCGTTCAACACCCGACTTCCGACGAGTCGCCTCAACCGCTTCCTCCAGGACGCGGTGTCCGCGCACACGGTGCCCCAGCGCTACCACCGCCCGGTGCGGCTCTACTTCGCGACCCAGGCGCGGGTCCGCCCGCCGACCATCGTGGTGTGGTCGAACACGCCGGAGGGTGTGCCCGAGTCCTACCGCCGCTACCTGCAGAACTCCCTGCGCGAACGCTACGAGTTCGAGGGCACGCCGCTCAAGATCTACTTCCGCAAGCGCCGGGAGATCGGCTCCGGCAAGGAGTAGCCGCCCCCGATGGCCGTCCGACTGCTCGAAGACGCGCTCATCGACCAGATCGCCGCTGGCGAGGTGGTGGAGCGCCCGGCGTCGGTGGTGAAGGAGCTGGTCGAGAACAGCCTCGACGCGGGGGCGGTGACCCTGCGGATCCGCCTGGAAGAGGGCGGCCGCAGCCTCATCCGCATCACCGACGACGGCCACGGCATGGACGAGCACGACGCGGTGCTGTGCCTGGAGCGGCACGCCACGTCGAAGATCCGCTCGCTCGAGGACCTGGTCCACGTCCGCAGCCTGGGCTTCCGCGGCGAGGCCATCCCGTCGATCGCGTCGGTGAGCCGGTTCGAGCTGCAGACCCGCCGGGCCGAGGATCCCGCGGGGGTCAAGGTCTCCGTGGAGGGCGGGGTGCTGCGCGGGGTCAGCCAGGTGGGCTGTGCGCCGGGCACCCGGGTCACCGTGCGCTCGCTCTTCTACAACCTGCCGGTTCGACGGGCCTTCCTGCGGACCGCGCCGACCGAGCTCGGCCACTGCCTGGACGCGGTGGTGCGGGAGATCCTGACCCGGCCCCAGGTCGACGTGCTCGTCAGTCACGGCAGCCACGAGGTCCTGCGCGCCCCGTCCGCGCCCGACCTGCACAGCCGGGCTCGGGCGCTGCTGGGCAAGGTCGCCGAAGGACTGCGCGAGGTGTCCTTCGAGGACCGCGGCATCGCCGTCAGCGGCCTCATCAGTCCGGTCGGCGTGCACCAGGGCAGCAACCGGGGCGTGCACCTGTACGTCAACGGTCGGCACGTGCGCGATCCGGTCCTGAGGCGCGCGCTGCGCGAGGCATACCAGGGGATCGTGCCTCGGGGCCGCCACCCGGTCGTCGTGCTGCAGGTCACCGTGCCCGACGAGCGGGTCGACGTGAACGTGCACCCCTCGAAGACCGAGGTGCGCTTCCACAGCCCCCGCGACCTGGTCGACGTGGTCAGCGGCGGGCTCGCCGAGGCGCTGCGCCGGCACGGCATCACCCGCCAGGTCCGCGACGATGCGTTCGGATCGCGCACCCGACGACCGGATCCGGCGGCCCTGCCGCTTCCGCTGTCGGCCCATCCCGCGGACGACCCGAGCTTCCGGGAGCGACCGCCGGCCCCCGAGCCGGAGCTCCCCGCCTGGCTCGCCGCGGACGTCGACCCGCCGAGCGCGCCAGCCACGCCGTCGGCGGAGACGGGGAGCCCGGCGGCGGTGCCCCAGGCGGACCAGCAGCCGGCGCCCTCGAGGCCTCCGGTCGCCCCCGCCGCGGTCGAGCCCCTGCCGGTGGAGCCGGTCACCCTGCTGGACGGCAACCTGGGGGTCGCTCGCCAGGATCAGGCGTTGATCCTCATTGATGGGCTGCACCTCCGCGCCGTCCTCGCCCGGGCCAGCCTCGAGCGGGGAGGGGAGCCCCAGCGCCTGCTGGTGCCCCGGCGGATGGAGCCCGGCCGCGCCCTCGCCGATCGCGTGCTGGCCTGGGCCACCGTGCTGGAGGGCGTCGGACTGTCCGTGGGTGCGTTCGGACCGGGCATCCTCGTCCTCAAGCGCCTGCCCGCCTGCCTGCTCGACGCCGACTGGGACGCGCTCCTCCCGAGCCTGGCCCGCACCCTGGCTGCGGGTGGCCCTGCAGAGCAGACCGCCCCGCCCGACGCTGCCCTGGACGTGCTCGCGACCGCCGATCGCCGCCCCTACGCGTCCATCGAGGCGCTGCTGGCCGATCTGGCCCGCGCGGACTTGCCGGCGGAGCCTCCCCTGGCGCTCACCCTGCCTGCCGATCGCCTCCGCGAGCTCATCCGATGAGCCGTCCGCGCGTGGTGGTGCTCGCCGGACCGACCGCCGCCGGCAAGTCCGCGGCCGGGCTCGCCGTGTGCGAGGCCATCGGCGGGATCCTCCTGTCCGCGGACGCCATGCAGGTCTACCGGGGCATGGACATCGGCACGGCCTCGCCCGATTCGGAAGAGCGCGCCCGGGTGCCCCACCTGGGCATCGATGTCGCCGATCCCACCGACCGCTTCAGCGCCGCCGACTTCATCGCGCTCGGCGACGAGGCCCTCGCGACCGGCCGCCCGGTGGTCGTGGTGGGAGGCACGGCACTCTACATCCGCGCGCTGGTCCGCGGACTCGCTCCCACGCCGGACGTTCAGCCCGAGATCCGCGCGCGCATCGAGGCCATCGACGATCTGCACGCCGCCTTGCGCGCGGTCGATCCGGTCCTCGCCGCCCGCCTGCACGCAAACGACCGCAAGCGCCTGGTCCGTGGGCTCGAGGTGTTCGAGCAGACCGGTCGCCGCCTGTCCGAGCTCCAGGCAGAGCACGAGGCCACCGCCGACCGGGTCGAGGTCTTCGGGCTGTGGCTCGACCGCGCCGATCTGGACGCGCGGATCGACGCGCGGGTCGGCCAGATGGTGGAGGCCGGCTACCTCGACGAGGTCCGCGCCCTGCTCGATGCCGGCGTGCCCCGCAGCGCGCGCCCCATGCAGACGCTCGGCTACCGTCACCTCTGTGATCACCTGCTGGACGGGCTCGATCTCGACGAGGCCCTGCGCCGCACCCGCCGCGACACCCGCCGCTTCGCCCGCAAGCAGCGCACCTGGCGTCGCCACCTGGCCCTGCCCGAGGTGCGCTGCGAGCACGTCCAGGCCGCGCTCTCGACCGCGCGGCGGGCCTTCGACGCTGCTACGCTGTCGCCGTGATCGCACCCCCGCCCGACACCCTGCACGTCGAGGGCGCCGCCCACGAGACGCGGATCCTGCTGGAGCACGGACGGCCCCGCGCGCCGACCGTGCCCTGGAAGCGCGCCGCGATCGCCCTGTGGTTCGCGTCGCTCATCCTGGCGTGGATCTTCCCGGTGCTGTTCTGCCCGCTGGGCACGGCGGCGACGCTGCTGGTGGGCCTCGCCATCGCCATCGACGCGAGCCGCCGCGAGGTGGACCGGCTGGTGCTGCGCATGGACCACCTCCGGGTCGTGCAGACCGGGCTCACCGGCCGCAGCACGACGGTGGTGCCCTGGTCGGCGCTGGAGGCGGTCACCCTGGCGCCGAGCCGGCGGGGGCAGGTGCTGGTCCTGACCTGGACCGAGGACGGCACGCCCCGGCGCGCTGCGGTGGGGCCGCGGCAAGAAGAGCAGGATCTGACTTGGATGTGCGAGGCCTTCCAGACCATCCTGCACCGGACGACAGCCACCCCGGACGACGCGGACGAGGTGGTCGAGGACCTCGCCGACGTGGTCGACGATGCGGCTTCAGAGGGTGCGGGGGCAGCGCGGTCCGGGGTGGCGGAGCCGTCGTGACCACCTGGCTGCTGCTGCTGGCGACCGTGGGGCAGGCCGCCGAGCCCGAGACGCCCGCGCTGCACGTCCGCGAGGTCCGCACCACCACCGGGCGCCGCCTCGTGTGCTGGGACCCGCCCCCTGCGGATGGCAGCCTCGACGGCCCGGTCGACGTGCGCCTGCGGGTCAACGACGATCGGGTGTGGGCCGCCCTGCGCTGCCGGCGCGTGCCCGCCAGCGAGGCCGTGACCGTGCGTCTCGACGCGGACGCCCCCGAGCAGGGCGAGGACGAGCCCGCTGCAGAGCCGATCGTCGAGCCTGGTGCCCTGCGCTGGCACGGTCCGGCGCTGGAGCCGCCGCTGCTCCCGGGCGGGGTGCAGGAGGTGGCGATCGCCGCCGACGGCGCCCTGTGGCTCGCCCGCTGTGAGGAGGGCGTCACCCGCCTCGATCCGGCCGTGCGGGTGCGGCAGACCTGGACCGTGCGCGATGGTCTGCCCCCCGGCTGCATCACCCAGGTGGCGGCGGCCGCGGACGGCCAGGCGTGGGCGCTCACCCCGGACCGGGCGGTGCGGCTCACGCCGGACGCGGGCCCGGTCGAGATCGTCGTCTTCGACCCCGCGGACCGGTCCAGCGTGGGCGCCCTGGCGATCGGCCGGGACGGCACCGTCTGGCTCGGAGGGCAGGGGGGACGGCTGCGCGGGCTGCGTCCCGACGGCAGCGAGGTCCGCTTCGCTGGCGCCCGGCTGGGCGCGCTCGACAGCATCATGGCCCTGTCCGAGGCGGCGGACGGCCAGGTGTGGATCTCGTCGCAAGGGCGCTTGACCCTGCTGGATCCGGCGACCGGGAACTTCAGGGTCCGGGTCGCCCACGGGGTCGCGCCCGAGCTGCCCCCCGGCCGGCCGGGACCGGTGGTGACCGCGGACGACGGCGCCTGGGTCGTGGTCCGGCCGGACCGTCCCGGAGCGACCGAGGGCGCGCTGGTGCACCTGACCGAGGCGGGCTCCCAGACCCTGCGCCTGCCTGGCCTGCCCGCGCTTCCACTGGCGGTCGTGCGCACCGACGACGACGCCTTGTGGGTCGCGGACGGTGCGGGCCTGGTACGGGTGAGCCCCGACCGCAGCGAGGCCCGGCGGGTGGCGGTGCGGCAGGGGTTCGTACCCGGCGGGCCCTGGGCGGTGCCGGCGGGCGGGGGCTCGGTGTGGGCGGCGTTCGAGGGTCGGGACACCGGCGCCACCCTGGTGAAGCTCGATCCGGAGGGCGCCCGGGGGGCGGAGCTGGCGCCCGAGGCGCTGCCCCCGCCGGGCGTGCTGGTGCGCGCCGGCGATAGCGTGCTGCTGGCGACGGGGGAGGGCCTGTGGAGCCTGCGGGCGGACGAGGCGCGCTGGGAGCGGCACCCCGGGTTCGGCGATGGCCTGCGCGGCTGGTCCGCCAGGCGCCTGCTGGCGATCCACACCGGGCCCACCGGCCTCACCTGGCTCGCCGGGGAGGATGGGCTGCGGGTGGGGCGGTCGGGGGTCGGCTTCCAGGACGTCACCCCGCCCGGGGCGAAACGCGTCTCCGACGTCTACGAGGCACCCGGCGGCACCGCGACCCTGGCGACAGACGCCGGGTTGTTCGCCCGGGATCGACTGGGGCGGGTCCTGCGGGTGGTCGACGACGGCGGGCGGGCGGTGCAGGGGGTCGACCACCTCGAGCGGGCGACCGACGGCACCCTGTGGGCCTGGGGCAGCGGGGGCGCCTGGACCGTGTCCGGCAGCGACGCCGAGCGCCGCCTGGGCGGTCCCCTGCGCGATCTCATCGTCACCGATGACGCGGTCTGGGCCGTGCGCACCGACATCCGCGTGCTCCGTGAGGGGCGCTTCGTGCGGGAGGATCTGCCCCCGGGCATCGTCGTTCCCCAGCAGCTCGCCGTGCGGGATGGACGCCCGCTGTGGGTGCGCGATCGCGGCGGGATCTGGCGCCGCGACGGGGAGCGCTGGCGGCGGGCGATCAGCGTCGAAGGACCGTTCCTGCGCAGTGGTGACGGCACCCTGTGGCGCTGGGACCCCGACGGACTGCACGTGCTGCCCCCCGACGCTGGCACCTGGCGCTGGGTCGGGCTGCCCGCACGGGTCACCGGCAGCGATCCGGTCGCGACGCCGCCCCTGGGCGCGGACGCGGTGACCGTGCACGCCCTGGAGGGCGCGCTGGCGGTGGAGGTCGAGGGGAGGGTGGTCGGCGATCCCCTCCGGGCCGATCCCATCGTCGATCTGGACGTGCGTGGCACCCGCTGGGCCGCCCTGTCTCGACGGGGGATCCTGCTCCGCGGAGATGGCTACCGCCTGCTCGAGCGCAGCCATGTCCCCGGTCCCGCGCGCCGGGTCGCCCTGGGGCCGCGGCAGGTGTGCGTCGCGGGCACTGCCGCCTGGTGTCGCCAGGACGGTCGCTGGGAGGCCGTCCTGGACCTGCTCGATCTACCGGCGCCCCTGCCCGCGGTGGATCTCGAGGTCGACGCCGAGGGGCGCGCGTGGAGCCTGCATCCAGGCGCCCTGTGCCGCCAGGGGTCGGGCTGCCGGGGCGTGCGCGGGGTGACCCAGACCTCGCTCCTGCTCGCCGACGAGGGCGCGTGGATCGGTGCGCTCGAGGGGCTGTACCGGGTCGGCGCCGACGGCCGCACCGATCGGGTGTGGCAGGGTGCCGCCGTGCGCGACCTCGCCGTCGGACCGGACGACAGCCTGTGGCTGGCGACCGAGGGCCGGGGCCTGGTGCGCCTGCGCCTCCATGGGGAAGGCGTGCAGGAGGAGGACGTCGGCACGGGAAACGACCCGTTCGACGCCTCTCCGCCGGCCATCGACGAGGTGGCCGTGTCGACCACCGGCCACGTCTGGGTGCGTCAGGGCGCGGGCCGCCTCGTGCTGCCCGGCCCCGAGCGCCGCCTCGACCGATGGCCCTGGCGCTGACCCGAAGTCGGGCCAGCGGCTCGACCGATCACGTCAGGAGCTCCGGGTCGTGCTCGGCGATCCAGGCCTTGACCTCGTCGTTGTTGAACATCACGGTGGCGATGATCTCGAGGACGAGCGGGATGACGCCGCCCATGCCCAGGTTGAGCGCGCCGACGACGATGCCGATGATGGACACCGTGCTGGCGTTCTTGACGACCTTGCCATTCATGACGTTCATCCCGACGATGAGCTCGTAGATGCCCCAGCCGAGCGGGACGAACGGCCACAGGCAGCACACGTAGCAGAGGATGCCGACGCCCATGGTCGCGAAGGCCACGCCGGTGATGTACAGGAACAGGACGATGCCGAGGACGATCGCGCCCAGGATGTTCATGATGCCGGCGATCAGCATCATGATGCCGGCGGTCTTGTAGTTGCTCGGGACCTCTTCCATCGCGGTGCCTCCGTGGGACGGGGGCGGACCGTACCATCGTTGGGGCGATCCGGGTAGCCCCGGTACATCGCGCTACAGCGCCGCCTCGATGTGCACGGTCACCTGTGCGCCATCTTGCTCGATCACCGCCGTCCAGACGCCTTTGTGGTAGCTGTGCCCGCCCGGCCTCGGGCGCACGGCCCAGTCTGTGTCCGCCATCGATGATCCCAGGCGGTCGACGAAGGGGCTGGGCTGCTTGGGGGTCAGCTCGGCGAGGGCGGTGTTGCCGTGGAGGGTGATGCGGTTCGGCTTGAAGGTGTTGCCGGTCGCCACGTCAGGCAGGGCTGCCAGCGGGCCGACCCGCCAGCCGTCGACCTTCCAGGGGTTCCACTCCTCGATGGCGTCGCCGGACGCCGACAGGGTCAGCTCGCCGTCCTTGCACACGCGCTGGGCCTTCGAGCCCGCCTTGGCGTAGGCCGCGTCCAGGTTGGCGCCGCAGGTGACGCCCTCGAGCACGACCCGGGTCTCGGTCGGCGTGTAGATGGCGTGCTTCGCCTTGGCCCCCAGCGGCGCGGGGGTGCCCGCCAGGTGCCCCACGAGGGCCATGGCGGACTCGGTGCCGTGGCCATTGGCGGAGGGCACCTCGAGGAGTGCGTTCTCGACCGTCGGGCTCGGGGTCGCCGAGCTGCAGCCCGCCACGGCGGCGATCAGGGATGCTGCGGATGCCGCGACCAGATGCCGTGCACCACCTCGCGCAGGCCCTCGGCGGTGAGCCCGTCGGGCGGCAGCGCCGGCTCGACCGTGAGCCAGACCTTGTTGTACAGGCCGCGCCGGAACGGCTTCTTCATCGCCGGCCCGTCCTTGCGGGAGAAGAAGCTGCCCCACAGGCCGTTGAGCGCCATCGGCACGACCGGCACCGGGTCGCGCTCCAGGATGCGCTCGATTCCGCTCTTGAAGGGGAGCATCTCGCCGTCCCACGTCAGGCCTCCTTCCGGGAAGATCACCACGATCCAGCCCTCCCGCAGGGCGTCGGAGATCGTGTCCATCGCCTGTTCTACCAGCTTGGGGTCCTCCTTGTACGACGTGATGGGGATCACGCGCGCCAGGCGAAAGAGGACCGACATGAGCGGGATCTTCGACATCTTGCGGTCCATGACGAAGCGCGCCGGCCGCTTGCACGCGCCCATGATGATGAGGAAGTCGACGAAGCTCACGTGGTTGGCGACCAGGATGGCGGCCCCCTCCCGCGGGATGTTCTCCTCGCCCACGACCCGGGTGTGGTGCAGCACATTCGATAGGATCCAGGCGAAGAATCGCAGGGCGAACTCGGGCACCCGGAAGAAGATCCATGCCGCCACGCCGACGTTGATGATTCCGAGGATGCCGAAGATGACGGGCTCGCTGACGTGAAGGCCGCCGAGCACCACGATGCCGCCCTGCAGGAGCAGGATGAACAGGCTGTTGACGATGTTGTTGGCGCCGATGACCCGGCTGCGCTCGGATGGCTTCGCCCGGTCCTGGACCAGGGTGTACAGCGGCACCATGAAGAAGCCGCCGGCTGCGGACAGCACCAGCAGGTCGACGACGAGCACGTAGAACATGGGCTTCGTCGCGACACTCGCGATGGTGTGCAGGGTCTGGCTGTCGCCGTCCATGGGCAGGGCGGCCCAGGGCTCGCCGATGGCCCACAGGCCGAGCAGGCCGATGAAGAGTCCGGCGGCGCCGAAGGGCACGAGGCCGATCTCGAGGCGGCCGAAGGACAGCTTCTCGCAGGCGATGCTGCCCACGCCGATGCCGATGGCGAACAAGCCGGTGAGCACGCCGTTGACGCCCAGATCGGCGTGCAGCGTGCCCTCGACGTAGGTGTAGAGCAGGGTGAGCACCGCGCCGCCCAGCGCCCAGAACCAGGAGATGCCGAGCACGCTCTGCAGGATGTCGCGATCCTCGAGCAGGATCCGTGCGGCGTCCCAGGTGGACGTGAAGGGCTCCCGGCTGATCTTCAGGTCCGGATTCTCGGGGGCCATCGCCGGGATCCAGCGGGAGACCAGGTAGCCGGCGATGGCGATGGCGACGACAGCACCCCCGAGCCACCACAGGCCGCCGGGGAGCAGCACCAGCACCGTGGCGACGGCAACACCGCCCAGGACGGCGAAGTAGGTGCCCAGCTCGATGAGGGCGTTGGCCGAGACCAGCTCGCCCTGGTCGTCGAGGAGCTGGGGCACGATCGCGTACTTGGAAGGCCCGAAGAAGCTGGACTGCAGGCCCATGAAGAAGACGAGGCCCAGCAGGAAGAGCACGCCCGCGTACGGCATGCCCAGGGCGGCGAGGATGAATCCCACCGCCGCGAGGCCCATCACGGCGATCTCGGCGGCCTTGACCCAGCGGATGACCTTGGACTTGGAGAACCGGTCGCTGATCTGGCCGGCGATGGCGCTGAAGAGGACAAAGGGCGCGATCAGCATGAGCGTCGAGATGGCGTTGAGCTGCACCGCCTCGAGGCCGAGGATGGTCAGCTGCTCGCCGAAGAGCACGGCGGAGCTGGTGACGATGGCCATCATGCCGTTGCGGAAGACGCTGTCGTTGAACCCGACCGAGAACTGGGTCCAGAACAGGGGCCAGAAGCGGCGATCGAGCAGCAGGGCGCCGCTGCCCTTGTGGGCGTGGTCGGTCTCCAGGGGTCCTCCCGAGGCTGCAGGCAAGCCAGACCGTACCGCGAGCGGGGGCGTTCGCGTCCAGCACCACGCCGAAGGGTCGCACCACCGTGCCCGATGGTCGGAGGGATGTGCTGCACGGCGCGCCCGGCACGGCGCGGTTACGCGAGCCGACCTGGAGGCTGTGTGTCCGACAACCGCGTCCCCGTCACGATCCTCGGCGCGACTGGCATGGTGGGCCAGCGCGCGGTCCAGCTGCTCGCCGATCACCCGTGGTTCAAGGTCGGCCACCTCGCCGCCTCGCCGCGCAGCGCGGGCAAGCCCTACCGCGAGGCCTGCCGCTGGCACCTGCCCGGCGCGCCCCACGGTGGGGTGGGGGACCAGCCGATCGTCGCCTGTGACGCTGATGTGCTGACCGCACTCGACGGTCCCGGCCTGGCGCTCTCCGCCCTGCCCGGCTCGGTGGCGCGTCAGGTGGAGATCCCGCTCGCCGAGCGCGGCTGGGCCGTGGTGAGCAACGCCTCTGCCCACCGCATGGATCCGCGGGTGCCGCTGATCATCCCCGAGGTGAACGCCGCCCACCTCGACCTCGTCGCGCAGCAGCCCTGGGAGGGCGCGCTGGTGACGAACCCCAACTGCACCTCCATGCCGCTGGTGCTCGCCGTGACCCCCCTGCACCGCGCGGTCGGCATCGAGGCCTTCACCGCGGCCAGCTACCAGGCGGTCTCCGGCGCCGGCTACCCCGGCGAGAGCGCGTGGGACCTGATCGGCAACGTGCGGCCCCACCCGGGGGACGAAGAGGTCAAGATGGCCTCCGAGCCGGCGAAGATCCTCGGTGATCTCGTGGACGGCGCCATCAGGAACGCGCCGTTCACCGGCAGCGCCCGCTGCGTGCGGGTGCCGGTCGCCGATGGCCACCTGGTCGCGGTCCACGCCCGGGCGCGCCGGCCGATCTCCCCCGAGGAAGCGTCCGATCTGATCCGTGCCTGGGACGGAGGTGGCCTCGACCTGCCCAGCTCGCCCAGGCCGGTCCTACGGATGACAGACCTGCGCGATCGTCCCCAGCCCCGCTTCGACGCCGACGAGGGCGGGGGCATGGCCGTGACCATCGGCCGCGTCGAGCCGTGCCCGGTCATGGGCCTCAAGCTGTTCTGTCTGGCCCACAACACGGTCCGCGGCGCGGCGGGGGCGGCCCTGCTCAACGCAGAGCTGCTGCACGCCAGGGGTCTCACGCCCTCCTGACGACCCTGCCATCCGGGCTCTACACCGAGCACCGTTTGATCCGAGGAGACGAGGGGACCCTGGAGTCGCTCGTGCTTCAACTCGGTGAGACCGTCGACCGCTACCGCGTTCGCACCCGTCTGGGTGAGGGCGGGATGGCGATCGTCTATCTCGTGGAGCACGTGCACCTGAAGACGCTGCACGCGCTCAAGGTGCACACCTCCACGAAGAAGAGCATCAAGCGCCGTTTTGCGCGCGAGGGCCGCCTGCAGGCCCGCCTGCACCACCCCAACGTGGTCCGGGTCACCGACGTCATCGACCTCGGCGAGCACGCCGGCCTGGTGATGGAGTACGTGGACGGACCGTCGATGTCGGCGTTGCTGCGCCGCTACCGGCCGCCGCTCCCCGACGCGGTCGCCATGTTCCGCGGCCTCGCCCTGGGCATGGGCCACGCGCACGAGCAGGGCCTTGTCCACCGCGATCTCAAGCCTTCGAACGTGCTGATCGCCCTGCGTCGTGGCGAGATGCGCGCCAAGCTGACCGACTTCGGTCTGGCCAAGAGCCTGGTCGAAGAGGCGGACGTGCGGACGCGTACCGGCGCGACCCTGGGCACGCCCGCCTACATGTCGCCGGAGCAGATCCGCGACGCGAGCAAGGTCGACCACCGCGCAGACATCTACGGCCTGGGCTGCCTGCTCTACGCGCTCACCTGCGGCCGTCCTCCGTTCCGCGGCAGCGACGTGCTCGAGCTGCTCGATCGCATCGAGGAGCGCGACTACGCCGATCCCCGCAAGGCCGTGCACACGATGCCCGACCGCCTCGCGACCCTGATCGACGACCTGCTCCATCCCGAGCCCGAAGGGAGGCCCCAGGACGTGCGCGAGCTGGTCGACCGCCTCGACGGCGCGCTGCAGGGCGAGATCTCGCCCCAGACGCTCTCGGTGGTGCGCGGCCTGCGCGATCACCAGCGCACCCGGGTCGCCCAGGCCGACGCCGAGCAGGCCAAGAACCGCAGCGCGGTCAGCCAGGGTCAGTCCCAGGCGCCGCCGCGCACCCTGGGGGCGGCCCCGGACAAGGCCCAGCGCCAGCGGATCCGCTCGGCCACGGCGCCGTTCGACCTGAAGGTCGACATGGCGCTGGACGCGGCCCAGGCCCTGTCGCACCTGCTCGCCACCGCGTCCGGCGGCGGCGAGCCCTACCGCCTCGTCATCGTCGACGACGGCGTGCGCGGCGGTCTGCTCGAGAAGCGCATCCAGCGCGACCCGCGGCTCAAGGACTGCGTCGTGGTTCGCGCGGATCAGGTCTCCGGCGGCCCCGACGAGCTGTCCCGGGTGGTGCGGATCCGCCTCGCCGAGCTCCGCGGCGGTCCACGCGCGGTGTCCGTGCCCGACACGGCCAAGGCCCGTCCGACCGGCAGCGCGCTGGTCATCGAGGACAACCGGGTGCAGCGTGCCCTGCTCGGCCATGTGCTGCGCCGGATCGGCTACGAGTTCGTCGACGTCGAGACGCTGGCTCACGCGCGCGAGCAGCTGCGCACCCGCGGCTTCGACATCATCCTGGTGGACGTCCACCTCCCCGATGGCGACGGCATCGCCCTCATCGAGGAGCTCCGAGCGTCGGGGAACGAGACGCCCATCCTGGTCCTGACCGCCGACACGGCTCCCGACGTCAAGGCGCGCGCCACCGAGTCCACGCTGGTCGGCTTCCTTCAGAAGCCTGTTCGCACCAATGATCTCGACACCGCCCTCTCCCGGATGCGCCAGGGAGGACGCGCAGCGACCGCCCCCGTGGTCGACCCGGCGGCGCTCGACCGGCTGGCCGACGCGCTGGGGGGCGACGAGGGCGCCGTGGACGATCTGATCTCCCTGTTCGTCGGTGACGTGGCGTCCGAGCGGGGCGCCTGGCAGGACGCGGTGCACCACCGCAGCCTGGGGGCTCTGGTCGAGCTGGCCCATCGCCTGCAGCCGGCGGCGGCCCACCTGGGCGCGATCGCGCTGGTCGAAGCCTGCGACGAGCTCACCCAGCGGGCTGATCGCCTGCAGTGGACCGAGGTCGAGACCCGGGTCGACGAGCTGCTGTCCCTGATCGACCGGACCGCGGACGCGCTGGCGCACATGCGCGCCCGTCGGCATCGCCGGGTCGGCTGACCGCCCGAGCCGTCAGGCAGGCACCCGCGCCACGACGAGCTTGGACACGTGCCAGGTCTCGACCCGCTCGACCTGCAGGCCGGCGTCCCTGGCCAGCGCAGCGAGATCGGCGTCCATCCACGAGCGGAAGAAGGGCTCGTGGAAGGCGCGGTGGAATCCGTCGAGGATGGGCTCCAGCTCGGGATGATCGACCAGCTGGACCGCGTCCATCAGCAGCACCAGGCCGCCCGGTGCCGTCACCCGGGCCAGCTCGGCGAGCACCGCGCGGCGGGCCCGTGGGGGCAGCTCGTGGAGCAGGTAGATGCTGGTCGTCACGTCGAAGGTGTCGTCGCGCAGCGCGGTCGCCTCGGCGTTGTCCTCGACGAGGGAGAGGTGGGCGACGTGGCCGAGCTTCTCTCGTGCTTCGTGGAGGTACCAGGCGGACAGGTCGAGTCCGGTGTAGCGGTGCTGGGGCAGGGCGCGGGCCAGCTGGCCGAGGAAGCGGCCGGTGCCGCACGCCGCGTCGAGGATCCGCAGGGGTGCGCCGTCCTTGTCCGCGGTCTCGCGCGCCACGTGGGGGATCAGCTGGCGGCGTATGACGTCGGCGCTGCCCAGGAACAGCACCTCGACCGAGAAGTCGTAGAGCTGGGCCGAGCGCCGGGAGAACCAGCCGTCGGTCTGCCAGTGGAAGTTACGCCGGTAGTATGGGGGATAGTCGCGGAGGTCGACCTCGTCGGGCAGCTCGTTCCAGCCCTTGCGCACCCGGCGGGCGCGGGCCCGAGGCAGGTCAGCGATGAAGGGGAGCAGGGTGCGGCGCCGCGGCATGTCGGTGAGCAGCGAGGCCGGGTAGTGGCCCTGCTCGACGTTCTCGAGGTCGCGGGCCATGAGGGCGCGGTAGCGGGCGCGCACGGTGCGCACGACCTCCTCGTCGATGGTGGGGCGCTCCTCCTGGCTGACCAGCCCGAGCACCGTGCGCAGGGCGATGCCCTGGGCGAGCCAGCCTGCGCGCTGGGCCATGTAGCGAGCGCGGGTGAGTGGGGGCACGGAAGCAGCCGCGACCACAGGGTCCTCCAGGTGCGATGTTCCAATCTTCACTCGTCAGTGAAGCATCCGCACCCCCAAGCGCACGACCTGCTGCCCGCCATACACTCCGCTCATGCTCCGCGGCTGACCTCGACCCGGCTGCGCCCGGCACCGGTGGGGATCACCCGGACCTGGGTGCCGATCCGCTCGGCGAGCCCGCTGACGTGGGAGATGATGCCCACCTGGCGCCCGGTCGCCTGCAGCGCGTCGAGGGCGGCCAGTGCGGTGTCCAGGGTCTCCCGGTCCAGGGTGCCGAAGCCCTCGTCGATGAAGAGCGTGTCGACCGGGGTCTCGGCACTGGACAGGGACGCGAGCCCGAGTGCGAGCGCGAGGGAGGCGAGGAAGGACTCGCCGCCCGACAGGGTGTGCACGCCACGCACCTCGTCGCCCATGTGGCGATCGATGACCTGCAGGTCGAGCTCCGAGCCCGGCACCCGGACGAGGCGGTAGCGGGGGGCGAGATCGTCGAGGTGGTAGTTGGCGAAGACGAGCAGGGAGTCCAGGGTCAGCGACTGGGCGAAGCGCTTGAAGGCACGCCCGTCCCGCGAGCCGATGAGCTTGGCGAGGCGGGCCCAGGTGTCGAGCCGCGCCGCCTGCTCGGCCTGCTCGGAAGCCAGCTTGTCCGCCCGGGATCGAGCGTCCGCGTCCCGCTTGATCTCGGCGTCCACGTCGGCCCGCTCGGCCTGGGCGGCGCGCTTGGCCTGCTCCAGCTGGCCCAGGGCAGCCTCGATGCGCTCGCGCTCGATACCCGGGTTCTCGTCGCTCTCGCGGTGGAGCTGCAGCGCCTGCTCGCGCTCCTGCAGCACGGTCGTCGCCCGCACCTGCTTCGCGTCCAGATCCGCCAGTCGTGCGCGCAGCGCGCTCACCGCCTCGGTGGGCACGGCGAGCCGCTCGCGCAGCACGTCCATGCCGACGCCTGCCTGCTCTGCGGCCGCGGTCAGCTCCGCCTGGGAACGCTGGTGCGCCTTGTCCGACTCGACCTCATCGCGGCGGGCCTCCTCCAGCCGAGCCTTCGCCGCCGACGCCTCGCTCTCTGCCTGACGCGCCCGCTCGACGGCCTGCTCCACCGCCTGACGCCGCGCCTGCAGCACCTGGCGATGGTGCGCCTCGACCGCCTCCACCGGACGCCCGTCCAAGAGCTGGGCTCGGGCCTGGGTCGCACGCAGAACGTCCGCCTCCGCCCGGGCGTGGCGCTCCAGGGCCAGCCGCGCCTGCTCCTCCGCCGCGTGCAGGCGGGCGCGCAGGGCCTCGCGGCGCGGGGCGTCGTGCTCCCGGGCGCGCGCCTGCTGCTCCAGGGCCTGCTGGTGGGCGAGCGCCACGTCCCGCTCCCGGTGCAGCGCGCCTCGCAGGGTGTCGACCTCCACGGCGTCGAGCGCGTCAGCGACCAGCTCCGCCAGGATCTCGAGGTCTGTCGCGGCTTCCGTGGCCGCGATGCCCGCCTGGCTCGCGTCGCGGGTCGCGGTCTCCGCCTGCTGCTGGATCTGCGAGTAATGGAGCTTGGCCGCATGGAAGCGCTGTGCCGTCTGCGCCTCGGCCCGGGTGGCCTCATCCTGGCGGGCGCGGGACCGCTCGACGGCCTGGCGTGCCTCGGACAGGGCCCTGCGGTCCGCCACCAGCGCGCGCTCGGCCGCCACGCAGCGCTCCAGTCGCTCACCGACCGCGTCCAGGTCGGGCGCGTCGCCGAGGGGCTCCACCCCGTCCGGGGTCTCTGCTTGGGACCAGGCGGCCTGTGCGCGCTCCTGATCGGCCTGCGCGCGCTGCCGGGTCTGCTCCGCCCGGGACCGCCCCTGGTCCAGCTGCGCCACCTCGGTCGTGAGCGCCGCCTGCCGCCGCTCCCGGGTCAGTCGGTCCCGGTCGAGCTCGTCGACCCGGGCCTGCTGGTCCCGCACCACCGCCGAGGTGGGCGCGCCCTCCTCCTTCCAGGGGTGGTGGGTGCTGCCGCAGAGCGGGCAGGGCTCGCCCTCCTCCAGCTCCCCCCGCCGGGTCTCGAGTCCGACCGCCCCGCGCAGGCGGTCCAGGGTGGCCCGGGCCTCCTCCAGGCGGATGCCGTCGCGGACGAGCGCGTCTGCGATCTCCCGGCGTTCGGACTCTACTTCCTGGGTGCGCCGGGCGATCCGGTCCAGCTCTTCCGCGGCCTCGGTCAGGCGCTGGGCGGCGTCCGCGGCGCGCTGCGCCGGCCCACGCAGGATCTCCAGGTGGGAGCGCTCCTCGGCGAGGTCGTGGCTACGGCGCTCGATGGCCTCTGCGTCCAGATCCGCCAGCGCCGAGCTCGCCGCCTCCAGGCTGCGCCGCGCCGTGACCTGGGCGGCCTCCGCCTCCCGATGCGCGGTGGCCGCACGGTCTGCCTCCCGCTGGGCGCGCTCCCGTCGGCCGGTCAGGTCCGCCTGCCGGGTCCGCGCCTCCGTCAGCCGCTCTCGGGCCTGGGCCAGCCGCTGCAGCCCCCGGTCCAGCTCCTCTCCCCGACGCAGCCGCTCCGCCGCCCGAGGGTTGGCCTCGAACCAGGCCTCCGCCTGTTGCGCCCGGGCGACCGCCGCCTCCAGCCGGGCGTCCAGCTCCTGCACCTGCCCGGCCAGCGGAGTCACCTGGCCCTCTGCCTGATCCCGCTCCTTCGCCGCCTGATCCCGCGCCCGACGCAGCTCGTGCAGGCGGGCGTCCTCCGACCGCGCTCGACCCAGGTCCGCCTCGATGGCCTCTCGCGCCGCCTCCGCCGTGGTCAGCGCCGCGCGCGCGTGGGCCTCCGCCTCGGACGCCCGGGTGCTCGCCGTGGTGCGCGCTTCCAGCGCTCCGGTGAGGCGCTCCACCTCGGACCTGGCCCGCACGACCGCCTGCTCGCGCTCCCGGGCCTGCTCGAACACCCCCCGCAGGGGCTCGACCGCGTCGAGGGCGGCCAAGCGCCCCCGCTCGCCAGCCGCAGCCTCGAACGCCGACTCTGCCGCAGCAAGCTCCTCCCGGGCGGACTGCAGGCGCACCTCCAGATCGTGCTCCCGGGCGTACCAGGCCAGGGCGCGGTTGGCCTGGAGCACCGACTGCTCGCGCACCTCGGCACCGCGGGCCAGCTCGCCCTGGCGGGCGACCAGCGCCTGGCGGGTCTCCTCGGGCAGCACGCCCACATCCTCGAGCCGGCGTTCCAACTCGCGCAGGGCGGCCTCCTCGGTGCGGAAGCGCTCGAAGACCGCCTCACCGATCTGGCGGTAGAGCTCCGTGCCGGTGACCCGCTCCAGCACGGTGGCGCGCTCGGTGGGCTCGGCGTGGAGGAACGCGGCGAACTCGCCCTGGGCGAGCAGGGCGGCGCGGCGGAACTGCTCGAAGCCGAGGCCGAGGCGCTCCTCGATGGCCTCGAGCACGTCGGTCTTGCGCCCACCGGCGACCGCGACGTCCTCGGCGTCGTAGAGCGCCATCTCGCTGTTCTGCACCCGGCCGTCGGGCTGCTTGCGGGCGCGGTGAACGCTCCAGCGGGCCCGGAAGCGCGCGCCGGACGCGTCGAGGAACTCGACCTCTGCCCAGCCTTCTCCGGCGCCGCGACGCAGGCACAGGCGGGGGTCGGTCGCGGTCAGCGCCTCGGCGTCCTCGTCGAGCGACGCCCGGACCCGGCTGTTGCGCGAGGCGACCCGCAGGCGGGGGATCCGGTCGAAGAGCGCGAGGCAGGCGGCGTCGAGCAGGGTGGACTTGCCGGCGCCGGTGGGGCCCGTGATCGCGAAGAGGCCGACCTGACCGAGCGGGCCCTGGTCGAGCACCACCTCGAAGTCGCCGGCGAGACTCGCCAGGTTGCTGCCGCGGATGGCGGTGATCCTCACGTCGCCTCCGCCTGGTGCACCTGGTCGAGGACCTCGTGGAACGCGTCCAGCAGGGGCTGATCGGGCTCACCCTCGTAGTCGCGAGCCCAGCGCTCCCGCAGCACCTCCTCCGGCGACAGGTCCGACAGGGTGCGTCCCGCGCGTGGTCCCTCCGCGAGGTTGCGCCCGGTGCCCGTGTACGACGTCGCGATGCGCACCAGGCGCACGGCCTTGCCCACCACCGCCGCCTCGACTGCCTGACGCAGCCCGGGCATGGGCCCATCCAGGCGGACGCGCACCTCCAGGAAGGGAAGGAGATCCTCGTCTTCTTCTTGGTCGGGCTCGATGGTGCCGTCGAGGTCCGGGAGCTCGGCGAGGACCTCCACGAGCTCCGCCAGGGGCAGATCGCCCTCCTCGGGCACGGCGAGCAGATCCACCGACCGGGGCACGGGCACCGGGGTGATGGCCTCGATGGCGTCCCCGTCGAGGTCCACCAGGAGGATCTGGTGGGGGTAGGTCCGCTCGCCGAAGGAGAGGGGCAGGGGAGCGCCCGGGTAGCGGATCCCGGTGGCGATCTCCTGGGCGAGGTGCATGTGGCCGAGCGCCACGTAGGTGGCGTCCTCCGGGAACACCGCCGTGGGCAGGGCGTGCTGGTTGCCGCCGAGGACCTTGCGCTCCGACAGCTCCGACAGCGCGGTGCCGGTCAGGTAGGCGTGGCCGAGGGCGATCAGCGCCTGGCCGGGCTGCATGCGCTCCCGGGCGTGGGCGGCGACCGCGGCATAGCGGGCGCGCACCCCGTCCGCGGGCGCCACCGCAGCAGGCAGATCCGACA
>CALATR010000582.1 GCA_937891875.1 uncultured Pseudomonadota bacterium
CGGCGCCTGGCACCTGCTGGAGGTCAACCCCCGCTTCCCCGCCTGGATCCACACCTCGGCCGGCGCCGGCCTGAACCTGCCGCGCAAGGTCGTCGACCTGGCGCTCGGCAAGCCCGTCGCCCACTCCCTCGACTACCGCGCCGGCACCCTGTTCGTGCGCATCTCCATCGACCAGATCGCCACCCTGTCCGACTACGAGTCGCTCGTCACCACGGGCGAGCTCCACGTGCGGGAGGACCCGTGAGCCTGCCCCCCTACGAGCCGCCGAGCCTGGTCCGCCATCAGCCCGGCTTCATGAACAAGTTCAGCCGTCTGCAGGGTCGTGAGCCCCTGACCCATCTCGACGGGGTCTCGGTGGAGGCCCTGATCGCGGCGTACGGCTCACCGCTGTTCGTCTTCTCGGAGCGGACGCTGGTCGACCGGATCACGGAGCTTCGAACGGCCATGTCCCGGCGCTGGCCCAAGGTGCGCATCGCCTGGTCCTACAAGACCAACTACCTCGACGGGATCTGCCGGGTCTTCCACCGCGAGGGCGCCTGGGCCGAGGTCGTCAGCGGCATGGAGTACGAGATGGCCCGCCGCCGCGGCGTGCCTGGCGAGCACATCCACTTCAACGGCCCCGACAAGTCCCGCGCCGAGCTGCAGCGCGCGCTCCGCGAAGGCGCCCACGTGCACCTGGACCACTTCGACGAGCTCGCGCTGGCCGAGGACATCGCGAAGGAGGACCGCACCACGTACAAGGTCGCCATCCGCCTGAACCTGGCCGCCCGCGGGGTGCCCGCCTGGAGCCGCTTCGGCTTCAACCTCGAGAACGGCCAGGCGCGCGACGCGGTCGTCCGGCTGCTGCAGGGCGGGCACCTGGACCTGTCCGGCCTGCACTGCCACCTGGGCACGTTCATCCTCGAGCCGTCGGCCTACCGCGACCAGGCCGGCAAGCTGGCCGGGTTCGCCAACGACATCCGCAAGGAGTTCGGGGTGACCCTCGACTTCATCGATGTCGGCGGCGGCCAGGCCAGCCACAACACACTGAAAGCGCAGTACCTTCCTGGTGAGCAGGCGACGCCCCCGTTCTCCCGCTACGCCGAGGCGCTGGCCGAGGGCCTCTCCAAGCTCGACGGGGGCGGCCCCATGCCCACGCTGGTGCTCGAGACCGGACGCGCCCTGGTCGACGATGCCGGCTCCCTGATCACCACCGTCATCGCCAACAAGCGCCTGCCGGACGGTCGCCGCGGGGTGGTGCTGGACGCCGGCGTGAACACCCTGTTCACCGCGTTCTGGTACCGCCACGACGTGCTGCCCACCGCCACCTGGCGCGGCATCCCCGAGCCTACCGTGCTGTACGGACCGCTGTGCATGAACATCGACGTGGTGCGCGACACGCTGCTGTTCCCCGCCGTCGAGCCCGGCCAGCACCTCGTCGTCCGCAACGTCGGCGCCTACAACGTCACCCAGTGGATGCAGTTCATCACCTACCGACCGGCGGTGGTGCTCATCGGTCGTGACGGCCAGCACGCCCTGCTCCGCCGCCGCGAGGTGCTGGAGGACGTGACCGGCCCGGAGGTGACGCCACCGTGGCTGTGAGCCTGCCAGGTCAGGCCCGGGCGCTGGGCGAGGAGGTGCTGCGCAGCTACGCCCAGGTGCTGTTCAGCCGCTCGCTGCTGGTCGGTGCCCTGCTCGTGGCGGCGACCCTGCTGGTGCCCTCGGTGGGGCTCGCCGGCCTGCTCGCCGCGGCCACCGCCAGCCTCGTCGCCCGCCTCCTGCACTACGCCCCCGCGGAGGTCGGCGAGGGGCTCTACGGCTACAACGCAGTCCTGGTCGGACTTGGCGTTGGAGCAGCGTTCTCGTTTGGTCCCCGCCAGGTCGCCCTGGTCGTGCTGGGCGCGCTGGTGACCGTCGTGCTGACCGCCGCCGCCAAGGCCACCCTGGGCGCCCGCTGGAAGCTGCCGCTCCTCACCCTGCCGTTCCTCGCCGGCCTGTGGCTGGTGCTCGCAGCCGGCGGCGTGCTCGGCCTGCCCCGCGCGGAGCTGGTGCTCGATCCGGTCGCGCTGACCGGCCCCATCGACATCGTCGCCCGGGGACTGCGCGGCCTGGGGGTGCTGTTCTTCGTCCCGCGCGCCGACGCCGGGCTGCTGGTCGCCCTCGCCCTGCTGATCTGGAGCCGCCACGGTGCTCTGCTCGCCGGCCTCGGCCTCGCGCTCGCCGGGGTCATCTCCCTGTTGTGGCTGCCCGCCGCCGGGGCCTCGCTCCAGCAGGCGCTCGCACTGAACATGGCGCTCACCGCCATCGCGCTCGGCGGCATGTGGTTCGTGCCCGGCCCTACCGCCACCGGCATGGCCACGCTCGGCGCCGCCGTCGCCGGCCTCCTCACCCTCGGCCTCGCGCCGGTCCTCGGCTTCATGGACCTGCCGGTCGCCGTCGTGCCCTTCAACCTCGCCACCCTCGGCGTGCTGCTCGCCACCCGCCTGCGGCTGGAGGATCGCGCGCCGAAGGCGGTCGACTTCCTGCTGGGCACCCCCGAGCAGCACCTGCACTACCACCGGACCCGCACCGCCCGCTTCGGCGCCCGCTACGCGGTGCGCCTGCACGCTCCCTTCCTCGGCGCATGGGTCGTCACCCAGGGCGAGCACGGCGAGCACACCCACCAGGGCGCGTGGTGGAGCGCGGCCGACTTCGAGGTGCAGGACGCCACCGGCTCCCGCCACCGGGGCACCGGCGCGCGCAAGACCGACTGGCACTGCTACCACCTGCCCGTCACGGCCCCCGCCGATGCCACCGTGGTGGACGTGGTCGACGGCCTGCCCGACAACGACCCAGGCCACGAGGACCTCGAGCACAACTGGGGCAACCTGATCGTGCTGTGGGTCGGCCCCGGGCTCTTCGTGCTGCTCGGCCACCTCTCCCCGGGCACCCTCGCCGTGAAGCCGGGCCAGGTGGTACGCCGGGGCGAGGTCCTCGCTCGCTGCGGGAGCTCCGGACGCGCCCCCGCCCCCCACCTGCACGTGCAGCTGCAGGCCGTCGGCGTCGCTGGGGCCCCGACCCTGCCCTTCGAGCTGCACGACGTCGTCACCCGCCGCGGTGAGGAGGAGCGGCTGTGCGGTGCGGTGACCCCGCGGGAGGGCGACGTCGTACGCAACGTGGAGGCCGACGACGCCATCGCCGCCCGCTTCACCTTCGCCGGCGGCGAGCCCATGCACCTGCGCCTTGGCGACCGGATCGAGACCCTGCGCGCCGTGGTCGACCCGATCGGCCAGCGGACCCTGACCAGCGAAGAGACCGATGCAACGCTGATCTTCACCGCGGATGAGCGCGTCTTCACCGTCATCGACGTGCTCGGCGCCAGGAGCTCGGTCCTCCACCTGGTCCAGCTTGCCCTGGCGCGGGTGCCCTTCGAGGTGCGCGCCGGCCTGACCTGGACCGACCACCTCGACAGCAGCGAGGTCAGCGGCGATCCCCTCGGTGCGGTGGTGCGCTGGCTCGGCGACGGCGTGCGCCCGTACCTGCCCACCGGCGGCCTGGAGATGGTCTACGAGCAGCGCCTCGAGGACGACCTGCTCGTGGTCGAGGGCCGCTCCAGCCGCTCCGATCGCCAGGGCCGACCGTGGCTGTCGACCCGCGCCGCCCTGCACCCGCGCCGGGGCCTCGTCGAGGTCGAGGTCACCCGCGGCGAGCGCGTCCGCAGCGCCCGCACCCCCACCGCCGAGCCCGCTGCCCCCCGCAGCGAGGAGATCCGCGCATGATCCGCACCCTGCCGCTGTTCCTGGTCCTGCTGCTCGCCGCACCTGCCCTGGCGGGTCCCGACGACTGGCAACAGAGCTACGACGCTGAGGCCCGGGGCGACTACGGCAGCGCCCTGGGCGCCCTGGAGCATCTGCCCCAGAGCGAGCGTCAGACCTACCTCTTCCACCTGCGGCGTGCCTGGCTGCGCTACCTCTCGGGGGCCCACACCGACGCCATCGCCAGCTATCAGCAGGCCGCCCGAGAGCACCCCGACGCGGTCGAGCCCCTGCTGGGCCTGACCCTGCCCCAGCTGGCGCTCAAGCGCTGGATCGACGTGGTCACCACCTGCGATCAGGTGCTGAAGCGGGATCCCGGCAACGCCACCGCCCGCGGTCGCAAGGCGTGGGCGCTCTACAACCTGGGTCGCTACGCCGACGCCGAGCCCGTCTACCGCGCCCTTGTCCGCGACTACCCCGGCGACGTCGAGCTCCGCTCCGGCCTGGGCTGGACCCTGCGCAACCTGGACAAGAAGGCAGACGCGAAGCAGGTCTTTCAGGAGATCCTGGCCATCGCCCCCCGCCACGAGTCCGCCCGCGCCGGACTGCAGGGGCTCTGATGCCTCGTGACGCACCGCGACCTCGCCCGACCCACCTCGCCGCGTAGGCTCCCGCCATGCTCGGTCTGCGCGTCCTCACCCTCGCCTGGCGCTCCGAGGCGCGGCCCCTCGCCACGCGCCTGGGGCCTGCGCTGATCCTCCAGGCGCTGCTGATCTCCCAGCTCTCCTTCATCGTCGACTGGCCCGCCCTGTGGGCCTTCTGTGGGGCGCTCCACCCCGCCCTCGCCGGCGCGGGCCTCGCCGCTCTCGTCGTCCTGCACGGCCTCGGCGCCCGGCGTGGCTTGCATCCCACCCTGTTCGGTCCGCGCTGGGCCTGGCTGCGACGCCAGCCCCTGCGACCGCGCGAGCTGACTCCCGCGGTCGCCACCCTCTCCCTGGCCTGGGCGACCCCCGCGCTGCTCCTGCTCGCCCTGGTGTGCCCCGATGCCGCCGTGCTCGCAGTCGCCGCGGTCGGCCTCGTGCTCGGCGGGGTCGCCGCGGGAGCGCGCACATGGACCGGCCTCGCGGTCCTCGGTGCCATCGCGGTCGCCACCGGACTCCTCGGTGCGCTCACCCACGCGGTCCCCCTCGCCACTCTGCTCGCGGCACCGACCGTGCTCCTCGCCGGTCCCCTGCGCAGCACCCTCGATCGCCCCCTCGGCGAGGCCGCCCTCCTCCTGCCCGGCCGCCCACGAAGTGCCTTCACCGCCCTGTTTCGCCGGGACGTCCTCGCGCTCGTCCGCACGGCGCCCGACCTCCCGTGGGTCGCGCTCCTGCCCGCCGTGCCGGTCGCCGTGCTGCTCCTCGCCATGACCCAGCACCCCTGGCAGCCGGTCGATCGCGCTCGCGCCGCGGTGATCCTCCTGCTCGCCGCCGCGCCGGGCGCCACCTGGGCGCTCCTCCGCGTGCGCACGGCCCAGGGCGCTGCCTTCGATCCCGCGCGGTGGCCCGTCCGACCCCGCCTGCGTGTC
>CALATR010000583.1 GCA_937891875.1 uncultured Pseudomonadota bacterium
CTCGAGAACCGCTACGCCGACGGGCCCGCGCGTGCCGATCCTTCCGCAGCACTGGCCGAAGCCACGGGCGAGATCGGCTACGATGCCGTGTGGGACGCACTCTTCGAGCTGCCCGAGCCCGATGGCCTCGCCGAGCGCCTGACCGTGTACTTCGACGGCCTGCGCGAGCACGTGCCCGCCGCACCCTCCGACCTCCGGCGCGAGGAGCACATGGGCGCGTGGATCCGGTGGGCGCTCGGCCAGGGGGGCGAGGTGCTGGTCATCTGCGGCGGCTTTCACGCCCCCGCCCTGCGCGCCCTCGCCGCGGGACCCGCCGAAGCCTCCCCCCCGGAGGTGCCCGCGCCCCCCGCCGACGCGCGCTGCGAGACCTGGCTCATCCCGTTCACCCAGCGCCGCCTCGACAGCTTCGCCGGCTACGCGAGCGGCCTGCCCTCGCCCGCCTGGTACCGCTGGGTCTGGGACGAGGGGGCGGACGAGGCGCCGCGCCGGGCCCTGCGCGCGACCGCCGAGCGGCTGCGCGAGCGCAACCAGGTCGTGTCCGTCGCCGACACCATCGCCGCGTGGACCCAGGCCCTCGCCCTGGCGCGGCTGCGGGGGCGCACCTCGGTCGGACGGGTGGACCTGCTGGACGCGGTCGCGAGCACCTGGGTGAAGGAGGCGCTGGACCAGCCCTTGCCCTGGTCGGAGCGGCGCACCCTGTCCGCCGCGACCCATCCGGTCCTGGTCGAGCTGGTGGCAGCACTCTCTGGAGATCGGCGAGGAACGCTGCATCCCGACACACCGCTCCCCCCGCTCGCCCACCATGTCGCCCGGGTGCGGGAGGAGCTCGACCTGCAGGCGCCCGCGGTCGGCAGCAGGGAGGTCGTGCTGTCGACCAGCCAGCCCGACCACGACCCGCGCCGCTTCGCGCTGGAGCGCATGCTGCTCCTGGGCATCGCCGGGATCGTCCGCGCCTCGCGCCCCGACGCCCTGGAGCAGCGCTACGTCCTCGGTCGCCACCCGGACGCCGAGGTCAGCGTGCTCGAGGCGTCCGCCTACGGACCGACCCTCGAGTCTGCGGCGACCGCGCGCCTCGAGGAGCGGGCCGGCGAGGCACAGAGCTTCCCCACGCTGGTCGCGGTGCTGACCGCCGCGTTGCGCGCGGGCCTGTCTCGCCTGTCCCAGCGCGCCCTCGACGCCCTCGAGGACGCGGCCCGGGCGGAGCGCGAGCTGGGGCCGCTGGGCACCGGTCTGTCCGGCCTGGTCGGCATCCTCCGCCACGGCGCGCTCACCCCGTCGCAGCGCCACCTGCTCACCGCGGTCGCCGATGCGGCGGTCGACCGGGGGCTGTGGCTGGTGGAGGGACAGACCGGCGATGCGCCCCTGGATCTCGGCCGGATCGGGGCGGTGGTCGGCCTGCGCGACGCATCCGCGCAGGTCGCGCTCACGATCCCGGTCGATCGGGTCGCGGGCGTGTTCACCCGGGTGTCCGGTCGCGCCGACGCCCCGGCGGACCTGCGGGGTGCGTGCCTCGGTGGCCTCGCCAGCCTGGGGACCGAGACCCTGGAGCGCACCGCCGAGCTCGCCCTCACCGCGGTCGATGGCCTGCCGCCCACCCGCCTCGGCGACTACCTGGCGGGGCTGCTCACGGTCGCCCGGGAGGTGCTGTCGACCGACGCCGGTCTGGTCGAGGGCATCGACGGCGCGGTCGGCGCCCTGGACCCGGTCGAGTTCGGGGTCGCGCTGCCCTCCCTGCGCCAGGCCTTCGGGGTGCTGCCCCCCCGGGAGCGCGCCGATCTCGCGCGGGTCGTCGCCGCCCTGCACGGCGCGCCGGGGGCCAACCTCCAGCGCCGGCTCACCGCCTCGCCGGTGGACCTCCACCACGCCGCGACCCTGCAGGTCCACGCCCGCGAGCTCCTCGCCAACCACGGGATCCGCGTATGAGTGACCTCGACGATCTGGCACGTTGGCGGCTGATCCTGGGCAAGCCTGGCGAGGCGGGTGGCCTGGGCTTCGGCGGCAACGCCACCGCGGCGAAGATGGACGTGGCGCTGGAGTTCCTGTACGGCCGCGAGCCCGGCGACGGCGACTCCGGTCAGGGCGCCTCGAAGGGGCCGCGCATGGCCGGTCAGGGAGACTCGGTGCTGACCGTGCCCGACTGGATCAACACGATCCACGAGCTCTTCCCCAAGGAGACCATCGAGCGCCTGGAGCGGGACGCGGTCGAGGTGTACGGCATCGACGAGGTCGTCACCAACCTGGAGGTGCTGGAGCGCGCCGAGCCCAACCCGGCGCTCCTTCGGGCGGTGCTCAAGACCAAGCACCTCATGAACCAGCAGGTGCTCGCGGCGGCCCGAGCGCTGGTGCGCAAGGTGGTCGAGCAGCTGGTCCTGGCGCTGGCCCAGGAGGTCGAGCGCGCCTTCTACGGGGTCGTCCAGCGCAGCCGCTCCTCGCGCTTCGCCTGGGGGCCGCTGGATCTGCGCAGGACCATCGACCGCAACCTGAAGAGCTACGATCCCGAGACCGGGCGGATCATCCCCGAGAAGGTCTACTTCTTCGACCGCACCTCGCGTCGGATGCGGCGCTGGCAGGTGGTGCTGGTGGTCGACCAGAGCGGCTCGATGCTCGACAGCGCCATCCACTCGGCCATCACCGCGTCCATCTTCCACGCCCTGCCGGGCATCGACTGCCACCTGCTGGTCTTCGACACCCAGGTGGTGGACCTCACCAGCGACGTGAACGACCCGGTCGAGACGCTGATGCAGGTGCAGCTGGGTGGAGGCACGGACATCGCCAACGCCATGGAGCACGCCGCCACCCTGGTCTCCCAGCCGACCCAGGCCATGGTCGTGCTGATCACCGACTTCTACGAGGGCGGCTCGCCGGGCCGGCTCGAGCGGGTCACCGCCCAGCTGTGCGCCCAGGGGACCCAGGTGCTGGGCCTCGCCGCCCTCGACTCCGAGGCGAACCCGGCCTACGACCGGACCCTCGCCGAGCGGCTGGTGGCGGTCGGGGCCGAGGTCGGCGCGATGACCCCGGGGCAGCTGGCCGCCTGGGTCGCCCAGAAGATGCGTCGATGAGGGCCGACCTGCTGGCGCTGACCGACGACGCGCTCATCGAGCTGTCCAACAAGGGCACCGTGCGCAGCGCCCACAAGCGCCTCGACGCCGGGGGGGCACCGGCCCTGACCCTGGACGCCGACGGCACCGTACACGCCACGTTCGAGGACGGCGTGACCTGTAGGCTGCCCCCCGGTGTGCCCCTGCGCGACGCCGACTGCTCCTGCCCGGCCTCCCGGCTCTGTCGCCACCGGATCATGGTCGTCATCGCCCTGCGCGCCCACGCAGACGACGACGCGCCTGCCGCGGACGAAGGCCCGCTCCCGGAGCTCGACGTCTCGGATGAGATCCTCGAGAGCCGGCTCGGAAAGCGCCTCCTCGCTCGGGCGCGCCAGGCCTGGCAGGCGGGCTTCGAGGCCACCGTGCGCTTCGGTCGCCCCACCGAGGTGCAGCTTCCCACCTGCACCCTGCGCTTCCTCGTGCCCTGGGACCTCGCCCACGTGCGCTGCGACTGCAAGCAGGCGGTCGACTGCGAGCACGTGGCGCTGGCGGTCTGGACCCTGGGCCGGGTCGATGGCTTCTCGGGCGAGCGGCGCGTGGCGGTCGGCGGCGAGGGGCGCAGCGACGACCGCGAGCTGCTGGCCGAGGTGCTCGCCCTGCAGGCCGACCTGCTCCACGGGGGCTGGGCGGGGGCGTTCAGCGCGCTGCAGGCCCGGCTCGCAGCCCTCACCCAGCGCCTGGACAAGGCCAGGTGCGTGTGGCTCGTCGACCTGCTGGCCGACCTCGAGGACGCGGTCGGTCACTACGAGGAGAGGTCCGCCACCGCCGACGCGGTCCAGATCGGTCGGCTCCTCGGCGAGCTCGGACTCCGGGCCGCAGCGACCCCGACCGACGCGAGCCCGCGCAGTGCCCTGCACGGAGCCTCCCACGCGGGCACCACCGAGCTGGACCGGGTGACCCTGTACGGGCTGGGCGCGCGCTACCGCCGCCGGGGCCGACGCGGCGAGCTGCAGCTGTTCTTCGTCGACAGCGACGTGGACGACGCCCTGGTCATGTCCCGGACCTACGACAGCGGTGACGACGAGGTGGACGCGCCGACCGGACCGGAGGTCGGCGAGCGGCGGGTCGCGGGACAGCAGGTGCTTGCGCTGGCGGTGGCGGCCCGCTCCACCGACCGGGCGGTACGCAAGCCCAACCGTGAGGTGAAGATCGGCGTGGAACGGGGATCATCGGGCGGCGGTCGCTCCCAGGGCCGGCGCATTCGGGAGGCCGGACGCTCGCTTGCCGAGGTGCGCGCCTTCCTGGCGGCTCGGCAGCCGGCGGTCTTCGACGCCCGGGTGAAGGCGCGCCAGGTGGTCATGACCCGCTTCGTCGCCGTGGGCGCGATGGGCTGGGATCCGGGGCGCCAGCTGGTGTGGGCCTGGGTCCTGGACGAGGTGCCCACCGAGGACAACGCCCCCGCCGGTGCCATGCTGATCGCGGAGTGGCGCCCCGAGACCCCCGGTGCGCCTGCGGCGGTGGTCGACGCGCTGCGGGCGGGCACGGAGGTGGTGCTGGCGGCGGAGGCGCGGCTGAGGGCGGGCCAGCTCTGGCTGCAACCCACCGCGATCGGGTGGAGCGGCCGGTACGTCTGCCCGGATCTGGAGCCCGAACGCGAGATCCCGGACCTGGTGCTGGCGCCGCTGAGCGCCGGGGACACCGTGCTCACCCAGGCGGTCGACGCGGCGGCGGCCCACCTCGCGCGGCTGGTCGTGCGCGGGCTCGGCCACCTGACCGTGCCCCAGCGCCAGTCCTGCGCCAGCCGGGCCCGCGACCTGGCGAAGCTGGGCCTCGACGGGCTCGGTCAGGCCTTCGCCGAGCTTGCCGAGGACGCCCCCGACGGCGCCTGCGACCGGGTGGCGTCCTGGCGGCGCGCGTGGGCCTGGGTCGTCGGGCTCGGCCACGTGATGGCGGTCGAACCGTAGGATTCAAGCAGGGTTTGTCGCGGTGACGAACAGGACCTGACCGTTCTTGGAGCCCACGTCGTGCACCTGCACGTCTACGAACCCGGCGGCCTCGAACTCCGCGACCATCTGCTCGTGGCCGACCACCCACACCGGCGGGGCCTGACCGAAGAGCTTCATGACCCCGAGGAGCAGGGAGTAGGGCACGAGGCCGCCCTTGAGGCAGACCGTGCTGCTCACGAAGTGGCCTCCCGGCACCAGGAGCTCGCGGAAGCGGGCCAGGGTCGCGGCGCGGTCGGGCACCAGGTGGAGCAGGCTGAAGGCCATCAGCACGTCGAGGCTGTCGGGCTCGAAGGCCTCGGTCTCGTGGATGGTGCCGCAGTGGAAGTGCACGTTGTCGGCGCCCTGGGCATCCCGCTTGCTGGTCGCGATGCGGACCATCTCGGGGGAGAAGTCGAGCCCGTGCACCTCGCCAGCGTCGGGGCCCAGGATGAGGGCGAGCGAGCCCGTGCCACAGCCCACGTCCAGCACCCGGGAGTCCGGCCGGAGCAGGCGCTTCGTGATGGCGATCTTGCGCTCGAAGGCCTCTGGATCGTCGACGGGCTTCTGGGAGTACTTCTGCGCGATCTTGTCCCAGAAGGAGGGGTCGGTGCGGGGCCTGGGGCTGGCAGCGTTCATGGCGGATCCTCCGCGGCATCGGGTTCGCAGGGAATACGCGGCTTCGGCCCAGACTACCCGGTGCAATCCTGCGACCCGGCGTCCCACGGATGGACCGGCGGGGGGATCGTAAAATTCACGGCGTTCGACGAGGTCTATTGCCCTCGAACAGGTCGGCGTTCGCGCGGAAGGTCTCGATGACACAGGACCGGGCGGCCCGCAGCCGAGTGGTGGTCCGCAGGTCCGGGTGCGAGATCAGCCACAGGTCGGCGAGGTGGTTGGGGCTCGGTCGGTGCAGGCGCTGCAGGCCCTCGACCTGATCGCCGACGTAGACGGGCAGGGTGACGATGCCGAGGCCGGCCAGGGCGCCCAGCACGACGAGTTCGATGGTGCGCAGGGCGCCCCAGGTGGGCAGGTCCGGGTAGGCGCTCTGCTCGATGACGAAGCGCTGCACGGGCCCGTCGTCGAACCCCAGGTAGCGGGCGTCCGAGCCGGGATCCTCGGGGTCGAGACGCTCGGCGTGCTCGGTGGCCACGAAGCCGTCCATCAAGATGGGCGCGAGCTTGGTGCCGATGAGGTGCTGGGGGGGCTGGGCACCCAGGGCGAGGGCGCGCACGGCGAGGTCGGCCTCGCGCTTGGAGAGGTCGAAGAGGCGGGAGTCGGCGGTCATGCGCAGCTCGGTCCCCGGCGACTCGGCGCACCACGCGGTCAGCTCGGGCATGAGCACCCGGGCGACGTAGGCATCGCACAAGGTGAGCTCCACCGGGCCGGCCATCCGGTCGTCGAGGCCGAGGAGATCCCGCTCCATCGCGAACAAGTCGCGCTCGACCCGCTCCGCGCGGGGCACGAGGCGCTCGCCCGCGCCGGTGAGCTGGTAGCCGTCGCGGTGGCGGTCGAAGAGGCGGGTGCCCAGGTCCTCCTCCAGCGCCTCGACCCGGCGGGCGACCGTGGAGTGGCTCACCCCCAGCTCCGCCGCGGCGGCCCGGACTGCGCCGTGCCGGGCCAGGGCGAGAAAGTAGCGGACATCGTTCCAGTTCATGGGCGGAGGGTAGCAGAGCGGTCTTGACGCTGATTCGGCCTGGGCCTAATTAGACGGCATGCTAATTAGTGAGCAGTCGAGATGAGCGATGTCTTCGAAGCGCTGGCCCATCCCGTCCGCCGTGAGGTGCTCGAGCGCCTGCAGCAGGAGGGGGAGCTGTCCGCCGGGGACCTCTTCGACGGGCTCGACGTGAGCAAGCCGACCCTGTCCCACCACCTCAAGGTGCTCACCGAGGCGGGGCTGGTGGATCGGGAGCGTCGCGGCACCTTCGTCTACTACCGGATCGACCAGTCCATCGTGGAGGAGGTCGTGCACAAGGTGTTCGACCTGCTCGGCGTGGGCCACGAGAGGAGGGAGGTCACATGAAGCGGACCGCGCTGTACTGCCTCGCCCTTGCCGTGCTCGGCGCGCTGCTGGCCGCCTGGTACTGGCCGTCGCTGCCCGATCCCATGCCGACCCACTGGGGGGACGACGGCATGCCCGACGACTTCATGCCCAAGTGGATCGCCGTGTCGATCCTGCCGCTGGCGGCCCTCGTCGCGCCGGCGATCATCCTGGTCGCCGCCCGCCTCGACCCCCGCCAGGCCCACGTGCAGCGCAGCGAGATCGCGCTCTCGATCATCGCGATCACCACCTCCGCGCTGTTCCTGGTCGTGCAGTTTCTCGCCATCCAGGCCTCGATGACGCCGGGGCACTTCCTGGACGTGCGCGTCGGCGTGGCGGCGGTCGCCATGCTGTGGATCGTGCTCGGCAACATCATGCCCAAGCTGCGCAGCAACTACTTCGCGGGGATCCGCACGCCGTGGACGCTCGAGTCGGAGAAGGTGTGGCACCTGACCCACCGGGTCGCGGGATGGTCGTTCGCAGCAGGAGGCTTCCTCGCCCTGTTCTTCGCCTTCATCCTGCCTATGCAGAGCAACACCATCCCGATCCTGGGAGCGCTGATCGGCGCTGGGATCGTGCCCATGGTCTACAGCTGGTTCGCCTACCGAAAGCACCATCCGGACGGGGTGTCCGAGCCCGCCGAAGGGGAGGGGAAGTGAAGAAGATCCTGCTCTTGTCGCTGGTGCTGGCCGGGTGCCCGGACCCGATCGAGTCGGACACCGACCCGGTCGTGGGCGCCGGTCCTGCGGAGGAGCTGGCGTGGTCGGCGCCTGCAGACGGCCTCGAGCTGCAGGGCACCCTGACCCTGCCCGAGCGGGACGGTCCCGTGCCGGTCGTCGTGCTGGTCCATGGCAGCGGCCCCAACGGCCGGGATGCGGTGATGGCGGGTCAGTTCAACATGGGCTTTGGCTTCGAGCTGCGGGCCTTCGAGCAGATCGCTGCCGGCCTGCAGGAGCGCGGGGTCGCGGTCTATCGCTACGACAAGCGCACCTGCGTCACCGGCGACTGCGCGGGCAACGGCTACCCGACGCCGTCGGGGGAGCTCCTGGTCGATGACTTCGTCGCCGACGGAGTCGCGGCCGCAGCATCGCTCACCGCGAGCGAGGCCATCGACCCCAGCCGGATCTGGATCGCCGGCCACTCCCAGGGGGGCCAGCTGGTGCCGGCGATGGTGCGTGACGGTGGGCTCGCCGGAGGCATCGTGCTGGCGGGCAACCACGACCCCATCGACGTCACCCTGCGCTGGCAGCTGACCCACGGCGAGGACGTGCTGCGGACCGCCGGCTACACGGATGCCCAGATCACCTCGCTCATGGCGCCGGTGCGCGAGCTCGCGGACGGGGCCGACGCCATCCGCGACGGCACCTGGAGCGGAGGCAGCCTGGGCGGGGCGTCGGAGGCGTTCTGGCGCTCGTGGATGGACGCCGGCGACGCGGCGCCAGGGATCGCCGCCTCCCTCGAGCAGCCGCTGGTGGTGCTGGCCGGCGACTACGACTGGAACGTGCCCCCCGGCGACGTCGCCGCATGGGAGGCGACCTTTGCCGGAAACCCGGGGCCCCGGAGCGCCACCTTGCTGCCCTGCGTCACCCACGCCCTCAACTGCATCGCCGAGCCCGACTTCCGCCAGATCGCCCCCGGCGACGTCGGCACCGAGGTCGACGCGCGGATCCTCGACGCCATGGCCGCGGCGGTGACCGAGTGAGGCGGGTGTGGGGCCTGGTCGGCCTCGCCCTGCTCCTGTCCGGCTGCCCGAAGAAGCTCCCCGAGGGCGCGCGGGGCCCGGCCGAGAGCGTGGAGCTGGACGTGCCCGCGGAGGGCGTGACCCTGCGCGGCACCCTGACCCTGCCCGAGCGCGATCGCCCCGTGCCCGCCGTGATCCTCGTGCACGGCAGCGGACCCCACAGCCGCGATGCGCCCATGGGCGGCCAGGCCTACATGCCCCTGCCCGTGACCTACCCGATCTTCGCCCAGCTGGCCGAGGATCTGCAGCAGCGCGGCATCGCGGTCTACCGCTACGACAAGCGCACCTGCCTCTTGATGACCGGCTGCCCGAAGAACGACCCCGCCGGCGTGATGGGCATCACCATCGACACCTTCACCGCGGACGCGGTCGCTGCGGCCCGGGTGGTGCGCACCCAGCCGGGCGTCGATCCGGAGCGCGTGTGGGTCGTCGGCCACTCCCAGGGCGGCCAGCTGGTGCCGGCGATCGTGCGCGACGGCGAGCTCGCTGGCGGCGTGCTCATCGCCGGACCGTACGGCCCGATCGACCAGGTGCTCGCCGCCCAGGCCGACCGCTTCGCGGCGTCGGTCGAGGGGAGCACCGATGCCCGCGAGCTCGGGAGCGTGGCCGCCCTGCGCGGCATGGTGAAGGGGCTGCAGGGCATCCGCGAGGGCCGTCTCGAGGGCATGACCATCGGCGGCATCCACAGCTCGTTCTGGGCCTCGTGGATCCGGGCATCGGACGAGGCGCCCGACATCGCGGACGGCCTGACCCAGCCCCTGCTGGCCATCAACGGTGAGTACGACCACAACGTGCCCGTCAGCGAGCTGGACCTCTGGGAGGCGGACTTCGCCGACGACCCCGGCCCCCGCGCGGTCCTGCGCCTGCCCTGCGTCACCCACGCGCTGCTGTGCGTGAGCGAGCCCGACCCGGAGCAGGTGGCGCCGGACGACATCAGCACCTGGGTCGATCCGCGGATCGCCGAGGCCATCGCCGCGCAGATCGGCGCGCGCTGATCGGCGTCGAAGGCAGATCTTCAAGGAACTTCCTCCGCCGCGCAACGCAGGAGCACGCCAGCCGTGGATCGGGTGCATTCACGCTGGAGGTGCACCCATGTCCCACGCTGATCTCACCATCGTCGGAGCCGGCCTGGCCGGACTGACCGCCGCCGTGCTCGCCGCCCGGGCGGGCCTGTCTGTCACCCTGTGGACCGGTCGGGAGGCAGGCGGCCGCGCCCGCACCGACGTGGTCGACGGCTTCCACCTCAACCACGGTGCCCACGCGCTCTACGACGCAGGGGTCGCGGCCCGCACCTGGCGCGAGCTGGGCCTGGACCTGTCCGGGGGCGCCCCGAGCTTCACCTTCTGGGCGGCCCACGACGGCAAGCGAACCCGCCTGCCGGTGGACGCGGTGAGCCTGGCCCGCAGCGGTCTGCTGGGCGTGGTCGACAAGGCCCGGTTCGCCGGGATCCTCACGCGCATGGGCGGCCTGGCGGACAGCGTCGCCCCCGAGCTGACCTGGGGCGCCTGGCGCCGGGAGCAGGCGGCGGACGGCACCACGCTCGCCGCCCTGTTGGACGCGCTCGCGCGACTCTCGACGTTCATCGCGGATCCTGCGCCGGTGCGCGCCGCGGTCCTCATGCGCCAGATGGGGCTGTCGGGCGGGGGGGTCACCTACCTGCACGGCGGCTGGCAGCGCGTCGTCGACCAGCTCCTCGACCTGGCGAGGTCGGAGGGGGTGACCGTGATCGCCGAGAACGCGCTGGGTGTCGAGGCGGTCGGCGCGGGCTTCCGGGTTCGGGGCCGACAGGTCGACTGCACCTCCGACGCCGTGTGCATCGCCGCGGGCGCACGGACCACCGCCAGGCTCGTCGATCGCCCGGCACCCGAGCTGGTTCCCGTCCGCGCCTGTGCGCTGGACCTCGGGCTGTCCGCGGTGCCCGACCCGTCCGTGCCCTTCGTGCTCGACCTGGACACCCCCCGCTACCTGTCCGTGCACTCCCTGGTCGCCGACCTGGCCGCGCCAGGCGGCCACGTGCTGCACGCCATCGGCTACGGCGATCACACCCGCGAGTCCCTGGAGGCGTTCGTCGATCGCTTCCAGCCGGGCTTCCGCGAGCACGTCGTCGCCGCGCGCTTCCGCCCGGCCATGGTCGTGCAGCAGCGGGCCCCCCGGGTCGACGCCCCCGAGGTGCCGGTCCAGCTCGCCCCGGGGCTCTTCCAGGTGGGCGACCACGTGGGCGAGGGTTGCCTGTCCGACGCCGCCGTGCAGAGTGCTGTGGACCTGATCGCCCGGCTGCAGGACACGACCGCCTGGCGCCATGCGGGATGATGCCGCCGTGAGCACCCTGCACCACCACCGGCCGCTCCTGCACGCCCTCGCCTATCGCATGCTCGGCTCCGCCACGGAGGCCGAGGAGGTCGTGCAGGACACCTTCGTCCGCGCCCTGGCGAGCCCTCCCGATCCCGCCCGCCCCATCCGCCCCTGGCTGGTGCGCGTGACCTGCAACCTGGCCCGAGATCGGCTTCGAAGGCGGAGGACTCGCGCCTACCACGGTCCGTGGCTCCCGGAACCACTGCGATCGCCGCCCGAGGATCCGAGTGCGGATCCCGAGACCCGCCTGCGTCTCGCCCAGACCGCGACCCTGGCCTGGCTGACCGCCGCGGAGGCGCTCACCCCGGAGCAGCGGGCGGTGGTGCTGCTCCGCGATGTGCTCGACTGGGACGTGGACGAGGTCTGCGGCGTGCTCGACCGGACCCCCGGCGCGGTGCGCTCGCTTCACCTGCGCGCCCGCCGTGCCCTCGCCGATGCCCCCGTGCCCGACGCCACTCCCGAGAGCCTGCAGGCCCACCACAAGGCACTGCAGGCCCTGCTGGTCGCACTCGTCGCCCGGGACGAGGCGGCGCTTCACCGCCTGCTGGCCGAGGACGTCGTCATCCGCTCCGACGGCGGCGGCGAGGTGCACGCCATCGGCAAGGTGCTGGTCGGTCGCGAGCGAGTGGCCCACGTGGTGCTCGCCATCGCGGTCGCCTCGGGCCAGGTCACCACGGCCGAGATCGTCGAGGTGAACGGCCTGCCCGCGTTCATCGCCCGCAGCGAGCCCCACCCGATGCCCCGCTGGCCGACCCGCAGCCTGCTCTCCCCGGTGCTCGGCGCTGACGGTCGCATCGTCGCCCTGCTCAACATCGTCGCGCCGACCAAGCTGGCCGCGCTCCAGGAACGGCCGTAGGCTGCGGGCACCCCCAGAGCCCCGGGACTCCCATGCACGCGAACGCGAGCCTGATCGAGCGCTTCTACCAGGCCTTCCAGCAGCAGGACGCCGAGGCGATGGCTGCCTGCTACCACCCCGAGGTCGTGTTCAACGACCCCGTGTTCAAGGACCTCCGCGGAGAACGGGCCGGGAACATGTGGCGCATGCTCTGCGGTCGGGCGACCGACCTGAAGGTCACCTTCAGCGACGTGTCCGCGGACGACGCGACCGGCCGCGCCCACTGGGAGGCGACCTACACCTTCGGCGCCACCGGGAACGTGGTGCACAACGTCATCGACGCGGCCTTCACCTTCGAGGACGGGCTGATCCGCACCCACACCGACACCTTCGATCTGTGGCGCTGGGCGGGCATGGCGCTGGGCATGAAGGGCAAGCTGCTCGGCTGGGCGCCGCCGGTGCAGGGAGCGGTGCGCAAGCAGGCCCTGGCCCAGCTGGTGCGGTTCGAGGAGAAGCGCGCCGCGAACGCCGCGTCCGAGTGATCACTCCCCGCTGGTCTCGCTGACGAACTCGACCCGGCGGTTCTTCGCCCGGCCCTCGGCGCTGTCGTTGCTGTCCTGGGGTCGGGTGGGTCCGTAGCCCTCCGCATGCAGGCGCTCGGGGGCGACGCCGCGAGCGGTCAGCGCGCTCACCACGGCCCGGGCGCGCTCGGCGGACAGGCGCATGTTCACCGCGACGCTGCCGGTGCTGTCGGTGTGCCCGCCGATCTCGACCCGCACCAGCTCGGGGTGGGCGAGCAGGGTGTCGGCGACTTCGTCGAGCAGGTCGGTGCTCTCGGCGCCCACGTCGGAGCGGCCGGTGGCGAAGTAGATCTGCTCGTCGATCTCGACCCGGTCGCCGAGGACGCGCACCCGGGCCGGGCGCAGCGGCACTTCGAGGGGCTCGGTCCGGGCCGTGGTCAGGTCGACCGACTCGTGGGCGACCCGCAAGCCGTCCGAGACGACGAAGATCTCCCAGAGGCCCGGATCGAGGGTGAGGGTCGCGCGCCCCTGGCGGTCGGTCGTCGCCTCCCGGTCGGAGGAGCCCTTGGCGATGATCCGGCTCTGGACGGCGTCACCGGTCGGGCCGCGCACGAGGAGCTCGAGCATGCGCGGCACCCGGGCCAGGGGGATCACCCGCTCGGCGAGGCCAGGGCGGAGGGTGGCGTCCACGACCCGCACGGGCTCGAAGTCGGGCGCCTCGACGGCCAGGGTGTGCTTGCCCGGCTTCACCCCGTCGAACGCCGCATAGCCGCCAGCAGCGTCCACGCGTGGGCCGTCGTCCAGGGACACCCGGGCGCCGAGCACGGGAGCGCCGTCGGGGCCCTGCACCCGCACCAGGGTCTGGGACCGAGTGGCGTCGGTCGGGGCGAGCTCGACCTGCAGCTCGGTCAGCTGGGCGCGGGCGGGCACGGTGAGGCGGGACTGCTCGAGGCCGAGGGAGGGCGAGGAGACCAGCACCCGCCAGTCCCCGGGAGCCAGCGCGAACAAGCGCGTGCCGTCGGGGCCCACCGGGGTGGCCTTGACGAAGCGCGGGCCGCCCAGGCGGATGACCGCGTCCTGTACGGGCTGTCCGTCGTGGGTGACCCGGACCCGCACCGCGCCGGGTGCCCAGGCGAGGGCGAGGCGGGCGGACGCTTCTTCGCCAACCAGGCGGAGATCCTGGGACTTGGCGGCGTACGGCGGGTGGTCCACCTGCACCGTGTGGCGTCCCTGACCCGCGTCGGTGACCGTGAGCAGGCCGCCCTGCACGGTCTGACCGACGTCGATCCCGTCGAGCTTCACCCGGGCGCCGCCGACCGGTCCTCCGTCTGGATCCACCACCTCCAGCGCGAGGGTCACGCCGGGGGCCTCGGGCTCTCCGAGGACCGTGTCGACCACGGTGAGCACGCCGGAGTCGGGGATGCGCGTGCGCTGCTGGGACATGCCCAGGCTCGGCGAGCGGAACAGCACCTGCCAGTCACCCGGGTCGAGGATCGCGCGCTCGACGCCATCGTGGCCGAGGGGCAGCTGCGGTCTCGGACTGGGTCCGGCGAGGCGCACCGACGCGTCGGGAGCCATGCCGTCGGGGCTGCGGGCGCGGAAGAGCGTGGCGCCGGGCTGGTAGCGGGCGACGACCAGCAGCTCCTGCAGGCCGCGATCGAGGTGGATGTCCTGGGAGAGCGGCTGGAGCTGGTCGCCGGACACGGTGAGGGTGCGGGCGCCCACGGAGAGATCGGGCAGCTGGAGCGAGCCCGCGGTCGAGGTCGTGCCCAGGGGTGCACCGTCCAGGGCGATCCTCGCCCCGGCGATCGGCTGGTTGTCGGGATCGACCACCCGCAGGTCCAGATCGGCGCCGCCGGCCTCAGGGGGCTGGAGCACGAAGTGCACGGTCGTCAGCTCGGTGGTGCGCTCGACGATCTCGACGCCGCGCTGCTGGGCGCCCAGCTCGGGGTGGTTGACCAGCACCTGCCACGGGCCCGGGCGCAGGACGAACGTGCGCTCGCCCTGGGCGCCGAGGTCGTACGGGCCCAGGCGATCGGCGCCGAAGAGTCGCGCTCGGACGCCGGGGATCGGCTTGTCCTCCCCGTCGGTCACCCGGAGCTGGACCGCACCCCGCTCCCAGGCGAGCAGCATGTCCTGGGACTCGGCGCCTTCTGTGGGAACGACGCTCAGCTCGGCCGCGCGGAAGGCCTGGGCCCGGGCGCTCACCGTGACCGGAGCCTCGCCGAGTCCGCCGACCAGCACGCCGCCCCCGCTCGCGCTCTCGCCGACCGGCCGCCCGTCCACGCTGACCCGAGCGTCGTCGATCGGGCGGTCCTCGGGGCTGTGCAGGTCGACGAAGACGGAGCGATCGCCCACCGAGGGGAGCAGGATGATCCGCACCGCCTCCGCAGGGGCGCCAGGCACGAGGTCGAGCTCGCGGGCCTGGGCGCCGAACCCGGGGCCTTCGACGTGCACGACGTGGGGGCCGGGCGGGACCGAAAGGCGCACGCTGCCGGAGGTGACCTGCACACCGACGCCCTCGTCCACCCGGACCGTCGCCTCGACCGGCTGGCCTGCCTCGTCCTGGACCTGGACGACGACGGGCACGGGCGCGATGGGATCGACCGGGGCGGTGCGATCGACCCTGACCCGCTCGCCCTCGGCGGCGCCTTCGGCCAGGTGACCGAAGCGACCGCCGACGCCGAGCACCGCCCGCCACCGTGCGGCCGCGAAGCCGGGCACCACGCCTGCGCCGAAGCCGGCGGTGAGCTGCACCGGGCCGACGTCCGCCCGCCCGGTGAGCAGGGCCTCGGCACCGCGGGCGACCGGCACATAGTCGGAGGGGGCGCCGTCCGGTCCGCGAGAGGCGAGGCGGGAGTGGCCGCGCAGCTCCGCGTTCACGACCAGGGGGTCGAACGGCCGCACGCCCAGGGCGACCCCGCCGAGCACCCCCGCGCCGCTGGCCACGTTGCCCTCCGGGGCGAAGGTGCGCAGGTCGAGCCCGGCGTTGGCGGTGAGCAGCAGGGGGCCGGCGCCGGTCGAGCCCAGCAGGTGCAGGGCCGCGCCCGGACCGCCGTCTCCCAGATAGCGCTCTGAAGATCCGGTTGGGAGGCGGACTTCTGCGGCAAGGCCCAGGGCGGGGGACGCGGGGTCCCGATCGGGCTTGGTGAGGCCGAAGCGGGCGTACGCGCGGATGTCCCCCGGGCTCGGTCCGCCCTTCTGCAGGTCGACCTCGGAGGTCCACACCGCGATGGCGGGCAGGCCGAGCCCGATGTCGACGCGATCGCTCACCGCGTAGCGACCCCCCAGGCGCACGCGGACCAGGTCGTCGATCTGGGCCTGGGCGGTGGTGGTGGTTGCGCGCAGGAGCGGGGCGGAAGCGACCTCGACGAGGCCGGACACGGCGAGGGTGCCCCGGGCCATGGACGCCGCGGACCGCAGCAGCACCGGATCGCTCACCGCACCCGACGTGGGCGGCGGCAGCTCTCCCGTGCCGTCGAAACCAGCGAGCGCGGGCGGCGGGAAGGCGCAGAGCAACAGCAGCGCGGTGCGACCGGACAGCATCGAGTCCAGGACTCCGAGGAGATGGGCCGCCACTATACGAGCGGGGGCTCGCGCCCGGTGGGGTCCCGTGGAGGAGAGCGATGCGCGTTGCTGTCGTCGTGGTGGTCGCGTTGGGGTCGATGGTCGGCGTGGAGGCGCTCGCCGGACCGGTCTGCGCCGTGCACCAGGACCCCTACAAGGAGCTGGAGGAGTGCATCGCCGAGGTCGACGAGGGCGGCCAGATCGTCCTGCCGTCGGGCGAGACCCTCGAGACCTCGGGCGTGGTGATCGGCCGATCGATGACGTTTCACACCGTCAATCCCGACCTACCCGCGACCATCCGTCACGTCCCCGTGCCCGAGGACATCATCGAGGGCGACCCGTTCGCCGCCGGCTACCCCGTGCCCCACGGGGCGATGATCACGGTGGAGGACGGTGCCGACGTCTCGTTCACGGCGGTGCGGTTCGCGCCGTTCGACGGCAACCCCGAAGCGCCCGGAGTGACCCTGTCCCGTGCCTTCCTGGTCACCGGCGGGCACCTGGTCCTCGATCGCATCGGCCTCGATCCCATCGTCTCCGCGACCAGTCGGGGCATCTCCAGCCAGCCGGGTGCATACCTCGCCGAGGTGCGTGGCACGTCGGCGGAGCTGACCGTCACCAACTCCACGTTCACCGACGTCGGGAGCACGCGGCACTTCGGCGGTGCCATCTACGTCGTGGGCGGCATCGTCAACATCGTCGGCGAGACCACCTTCACCGGGTGCGCCGCCTACAAGGGTGGGGCGATCAGCGCCTGGTACGGAGCGACGGTCAACGTGGTGCCGGACAACCGGGGCAACGCGCCCCAGTTCCTCGAGAACAACGCGGCCTGGCTCGGCGGGGCGATCTCGCTGGAGAAGGGCACCCCCAGCCTCTACGTCGAGGGCGCGACCTTCGAGGGCAACCGGGTCACTGCGGGCAAGGGTGGTGCTATCTACGCCGAGAACACCGACCTGCACCTCCTGGCCGCGCGCTTCGCCAGCAACGCCGCGGACGAGGGCGGCGCCGTGTTCCAGCTGCAGGGCAGCGGCCTCGTCGAGGCCTGCTCCTTCGAGGCCAACCAGGCCACCGCGGCGGATGGAGCGCACGGCGGCGCCATCGCGAACCAGCACCTCGACAGCTTCTCGGTGCAGCAGACCCGCTTCGAGGGCAACCTGGGCTCGGCCGGCGGCGCCATCCACATCGAGGGTGGCAACGAGGTCCACCAGATCGAGCGCAACCTGTTCTGCGCCAACACCGCGACCTTCGGCGATGCCCTCATCGTGGACGGCCAGGGCAGCGAGCAGCAGATCCGGATCGCGAACAACCTGTTGGACGGGCAGAATGCAGGTTCGTCCTATGGGATCTGGATCACCGGTCGCGAGTACGACGTGTCGCAGAACACGGTCGTGCGCCAGCCCGGGGGCGCGCTGCGGGTGGACGGGGGTGCGGGCGGCACGGGCTCCTTCCTGCGGCGCAACGTGGTGGGCTGGCTCGGCGAGGGCGGCGCGGTCGTGCTGGAGACCGCCTCGGATCAGCCCGGCACCATCGCGGAGAACTCCTGGTACGACGCGAGCGGCGCCTGGGCAGCCCCCATCCTGGTCGGTGAGACGGCTGGTCCGACCGGTGCCGGCGATACCATCGGCCCGCTGCGCTACACCGGAACCCGCGGCGATGGCCTGCTGGCATCGGGCTGTGAGGGCTGGCCCCACCACCTGCGCCCGGACAGCCCGCTGATCAACGGCTCGACCTGGGACACGCCGACGGTCATCGAGCAGACCCGGGGCGCGTTCGGCGGCACCGGCTACCTCCGCGTCGACGGGATCGCCGATCCCTGGACCACGGATGCCGACGGGGACGGGGTCGTCGCCATGTGGGACTGCGACGACTCCGACGACCAGCTGGGCGTCGAGTTGGTACAGTACGAGGATCTCGACGGGGACGGTGCCGCCGGGACGCACGTCGGTGGCTGGCTCTGCCAGCTGGGCCAGGGGAACTCCCTGGTCGAGGAGGACTGCGACGACCTGGACGGCAGTGTCACCGAGAACTGCGGCGACACCGGGGACACCGACGACTGGATCGACCCCGAGCCGGAGCCCGAGGACATCTACTGGTACGGCGGCTGCTCCACTGTGGGCGGTGGACCGCTGCTTCCGCTGTCCCTGCTGCCGCTCCTCCTCGTCGCCCGGCGACGCAAGAGGCCCGTAGGCTGATCGAAGGGCAGTGAAAGCGGCTTTTGAGCCCGCTGGCGGCGTGCTCGCTCGGGGTGGACAGCCGGGCGTCAGGGGCGCGGGGGTGGGTCCGGGGTGACCGTCTCGGTGGAGGTGCCCGTGCGTCTGCTCGCCGTCCTGCCCGCCTGCCTGCTCTCCCTGCCTGCCGCTGCCGCCGCCCTGGACGGGGCGGCCCTCGACGATGCCCTCGCTGCTGCCGACCGCGACGCCCACGTGTGCCTCTCCGACGCTGCGAAGGGCGGCGAGGTACCCGGCGGCGAGCTGGTCTTCCGCGCCGTGGTCGCCCCCGACGGCCGCATCGCCGAGGTGAAGGTCCTGCGCACGACCATGCAGAGCGCCGACCTCATCGACTGCGTCACCGGCGCCATCAAGCGACAGCAGATCGCCCGTCCCGACGGCGGCGGCTTCATGCCCGTCACCCGCGCCTTCGTGCTCTGGGATCCGCCCCCCGGCGAGAAGCCCGTCCGGGTGCAGGCGGCCCGTCGCGTCGCCGCCGACGCACTTCCCGATCTCACCGCCTGCCTGGACGCCCGACCGGATCGCCCGGACAAGCTCGCGATCGATCTGCTGGTCGCCAAGCGCACCGTGCACCCCGTGACCGGCGCCCTCCCCGCCGAGTGGGCTCGCTGCGTCAGCTCCGCCTTCCACGGCTCCCGGGTCGGTGGCGTGGGCTCGGTCCAGATCCACCTCGCCTGGAACGACGAGGGGGAGGGCCGGGTCGAGCGGGTGCAGTCGCGCAGCGCCGACGGCGGCGAGCAGCACGACCTCGAGGCCGACGACGGCAAGACCGCGAGCGCGGGCGAGCCGGAGCAGACCGCGGCAGTCGCCCGCTGAGCCCCGTCGAGCCACCGATCCCGGTGGCGCAAACGCCGAAGATCAGGTGAGGAGCTCCGAGATCACCGATGTGCTCCGCCCGGGGCCGTAGCCGAAGCTGGCAGTGGGCAGGCCGGCGGCGTGCAGGGCGGTCAGGGCGGCGTCGCTGGTGTTGCCGCCGATCCGACGGACGTGCAGTCCGCCCCGGAGTCGCCCGTTGCCCTTGCCCGCGAGCAGGATGGGGAACTCGGCGTTCGAGTGCACCCGACCGTCGGTGAGCTCCGACGTGCAGAGGATCGCGCACCGATCGAGCAGGGTCTTCTCGCCCTCGTCGAAGCGGCGCAGGGTCTGCAGGAAGGTCGAGAGCTGGGCCATCGTGAAGCGGGTGGCGGCGCGCACGGTGGCCTGGGGCAGGGCCTCGGTGTGGCAGGTGTAGTGCAGGCTGTCGGTGGCGCCGACCTGCCACACCACGACCCCCGCGCCAGCCGCGCTGAACTGCACCGTGAACACGCGGGTGAGGTCGCAGGCCAGCGCGATGGCCAGCAGCTCGCTCATCAGCGCGTTCTTCTCCTCGATCGGCTCCCGGCCGCCGTCGATGGGGTCGGTCGGTCGGGCGGGGGACTCGCAGGCGCCGTGGTTGCTGCCCAGGCGCCGCTCGAGCTCGCGGATCGAGGTGAGGTGACGATCGAGGCGCGGGCGATCGGCGGTGCCCAGCCTCCGGTCCAGGTCCGCGACCCGCCCGCCGACCGCGTCCAGCACGCTGCTGCGCACGAGATCCCGCTGGACCGAGCTGCCCTGGAACAGGCGATCGAAGAACGCTCTCGCGCTGTACTCTGACGGGTTGGGGTCGTTCGGGCCGTTGTGGCTGACGTGCTCGAAGGTCGAGCCCTCGTCGGTGCCGCGGAAGCGGGTGATCCCGACCTCCAGGCTCCGGTACGGGGTGCGACCGTCCCAGGCCTGGGCGACCAGCTGGTCGATGCTGGGCCGGGCGAACGTGGTGGCGATCGTGTCCCGGACGTTGCGGAGCTTGTGGTAGACGTCGCCGGTCAACATGCCGGTCATGCCGCTGTGGTGCGGATGGGTGGCGGTGCGGATCTCGAGGCCGGTGACGATGCTGAACGCGTCGCGCACCGGCGCGAGGGGGGCGAGGGCATCGGACAGCGGGAAGGCCGCGCCGGTTGCCGACGGGATCCAGTGCTCGGGGCGCACGCCGTTGCCCCAGAACCACAGACCGAAGCGGTCGGGCAGCTCGGAGCCATCGGCGTAGGCGTTGCCGTTTCCATTCAGCAGCAGCTCCAGCGGCGGCAGGGCCACGCTGACCGCGGCGCCCGCGAGGAGCCCGCGCAGGACGGTGCGCCGGTCGAGGGTGCTCACCGGTCCTCCAGGGTGCCGAGGCAGCTGACGACGAGGTCGTCGTAGTAGTTCTCCACCGGGCCGTGGCCGGTCTCGAAGCCCTGGCTGCGACACCACCCGTGGATGGCGGCGTCGCAGGCGGGTCCGAGGCGCCAGGTGGTGCCGTCGCACGGGCCCAGGTCGGGGTCGGAGAAGGAGACGATCTCCGAGTATTTCAGGCCTTTGACCCTGGCCTTTGGGGTGCAGACCACGTAGGCTGCGTCCCCGGAGTTCTCGACCGGCCCGTAGCCCGAGGCCTCCCCGCGGGCCGCGCACCAGCGGTGGATGGCGGCGTTGCAGTCGCTGCCCCAGCGCCGGCCGCTGGCGCCGTCGCAGCCGGGGTGGCGGGCGGCGAGCTCGGTGTAGGTCGTGCTGTGGTTGAGGGCGTGCTCGCCGTTCAGGCAGGCGAGGGTCGCGGTGCCGTCGTCGTAGTCCAGGCCGACTGGACCAAAGCCGGTGACCGCGCAGGGAGACGCGGCGCAGGTCCGCTTGATCGCCGCCTTGCACGCCCCGGATGCGCCATCGATAGCGACGGAGCAGGCACCGTGGCCGGCCGCGACCTGCCCCCAGGTGGCCTCCATCAGATCGATGTCCAGTCCCTCGTCGACCTCGCCGTCCTTGTCGTCGTCGAGGCCATTGCAGACCTCCGGCGGGGCGGGCGGGGACGCGCAGGCCTCCTCCCACGCGCCGGCGGTGCACAGCTGCAGTCCGGGACCGAACCCACCCTCGCAGGTGCGCACCACCTCGTCGACCTCGCCGTCGCAGTCGTCGTCGAGGCCATTGCAGGTCTCGGGGATGGCCGTGGCGGCGGAGCAGTCGCGCCAGTGGCCGTCGACGCAGCTCTGGGTGCCCTCCCCGCACGCGGTCGCGCACGGCCGGGACGCGCCCTCGGACGCGCAGGTCTCGCGGTCGGGCGGGGCGACCTGACGGAACGCGTCGTGCAGGACGAGTTCGACCAGGAAGGCCTTGAGGCGGTGGTCCTTCCCCTCGAGGATCGTGACCAGCTCCTCGATCGCGCGCTCTTCTTCGTCGTATTCGTGCTGGCCGACCGCGTGGCGGTAGAGCTGGCGCACCAGGCAGCGGGTGAACTTGGGGTCCTCGGCGACGACGGCGCCCAGCTCGGCGGCTCCAGCGCCCGAGCCCTCGGCGATGCTGAAGCTTGCGTCGATGGGCAGGCCCCACTCGTGGGTCCGGTGGCGGCCGACCGGGTCGTAGTGCTCCAGCGCCAGGCCGATCGGGTCCATGGCGTTGTGGCAGCCGCTGCAGTTGGGGTCGTCGGCGTGCTGGGTCAGGCGCTCGCGCAGGGTGGTCGGCCGGCTGGTGTCGACTGGCGGCAGGTTGGTGTCGACGCCCTGGGGCGGCGGATGCACCACGCCGCAGAGCATGCGGGTGCGCACGAACAGGCCGCGCTTCGTCGGGCTCGTGGCGGAGTTGTGTGCGTGCAAGGCGAGGTATCCGGCGCGGCCCAGCACCCCGCCGCGCTCCTGGTGGGCCGGCAGGTCGATCCAGCCGGGCTCGGTCAGGCCGCGGCGACCGTAGAGATCGGCCAGCTCGGGGGTCACCCAGGCGCGCTCGCTGGTGAGGGTGGCGCGCACGTCCTCGTCCCGGGTGAGGACCACGTCGACGAAGAGCGCCTGGAGCTCGGCGCGCATGGCGGCGCGCAGGGACGGGGTGAGCTCGGGGAAGCGGTCGACGTCCTTGTCGACCGTCGCGAGGCGCTCCAGGTCGAGCCACTCGTCGACGAAGCGCGCCAGGGCGTCCCGGGCGCCGTCGCCGTCGAGCAGGCGCAGGGCGTGGGCGCGCAGGACCTCGGGGTCGGTCAGCAGACCCTCGTCGGCGTCGGCGAGCAGCGCCTGGTCGGGGGGACCGCCGGTGAGGAAGCTGGACAGCCGCGCGGCCAGCTCGTGGTCGGTCAGGTGGCGGATGGCGGGATCGGCACCGTCGGGCACGCCGATCTCGACCCGGAACAGGAACCAGGGGCTCTGCAGCACGGCCGCGACCACCGCCTGCCCGCCGGTGACCCGACTCCCGGTGAGGTCGACGACCTCGGCGTAGAGCGCGACCAGATCGTCGACCTCGTGGCTGTCGATGGGGCGGCGCCAGGCCTGCCGCGCGAGGTCGGCGGCGAAGGGGGCGATGCAGACCTCGGGCTCGGCGAGCACGGTGAGGTCGCAGCCCACGCGTTCGTGCAGGCTCGGGGTGTCGGGCAGTGCGGCCTCGGCGGCGGCCCACGCGGCGGCCTCGTACAGGTCGAGGTCCGACGACGCGATCGACAGCTCGGCCGCGCCCACGGAGGTGAAGCCGTGCAGGCGGTAGTCCCCGGGCAGGTTGGCGCCGACCTGCACGTGGAGCAGCTGGCTCACCGAGGTCCGCCACTCGTGCTCGGTCAAGCGGTGCATGCGCGCGGTGGCGGGCGCATAGCGGGCGAGGGGATCGGGCGTCGAGGTGTCGACGTCGGTGTCGTCGTCCGGGTCGGTCGCGTCGGTGAGTCCGCCGCCGCCGGTGCAGGCGACGAGCAGGGCCGAGAGCAGTGCGGCGCGCAGGGCCATGGGGCGGCCTCGGGAGAATGCAGAGAGGAGGGGGCAGAATGCAGGCTGCACGCCGTCGGGTCAAGGGCCCTGCTAGGGTGCGCTCGACGAGGGGTCCGTGCCGCACCCGATCATCACCGCCCTGACCGAGGTCTCGCTGCCCGCCGCCGCGGTGGACCTCGCCGCGTTCGATCACAACGTGGCTGTCCTGATGGCCGCCGCTGCCGACCGGCCGGTCCGCCTCGCGACCAAGTCCGTGCGCTGCAACGCCCTGCTCCGGCGGGCCGCGGATGCCCTCGGCGACCGCTTCGTCGGCCTGATGGCGGTCAGCCCGCGGGAGGCCCTGCACCTGGCGGCGAGTGGCTGGACGGACCTGCTGATCGCCTACCCGGTGGCGCGACAGGCCGATGCCCGCCCCC
>CALATR010000584.1 GCA_937891875.1 uncultured Pseudomonadota bacterium
CCAGGTGCTGGCCGCCGAGGGCATCGCGGTGGTCGTGCCGAACGTCCGCGGCAGCGCCGGCTACGGCAAGGACTTCATCCAGCTCGACAACGGCTTCAAGCGCGAGGACAGCGTCAAGGACATCGGCGCGCTGCTCGACTGGATCGACGCCCAGGACGCCCTCGACGGCAGCCGGGTCGCGGTCCGCGGAGGCAGCTACGGCGGCTACATGGTGCTCGCCTCGCTGTTCCACTTCAACGATCGCCTGGTGGGCGGCATCGACGTGGTGGGCATCTCGAACTTCGTGACCTTCCTGGAGAACACGAAGGCCTACCGCCGCGACCTGCGCCGGGTCGAGTACGGCGACGAGCGCGACCCGAAGATGCGCGAGCACCTGCTGGCGATCTCGCCGACGAACCACGTGGACGAGCTGCTCGACCCCCTGATGGTCATCCACGGCGCGAACGACCCCCGGGTCCCGGTGGGCGAAGCGGAGCAGATCGTCGCCGCGGTCCGGAACAACGGCCAGGAGGTCTGCTACCTGCTGGCCAGCAACGAGGGGCACGGGTTCCGCAAGAAGGCGAACCGCGAGGTGTCGCAGGTGCTGGAAGTGCAGTTCCTGAGGCGGCTTCTGCTGAAGTAGGGTCCGGTGCTGCGGGCGAGGGAGTGGCAGGCCGGGCTCTGGTCTCTGGTCTCTGGCTTCGGCCGGCTGGGGAGTGGACGGGTGCGGCAGCGTGGTTGCGCTTCGCGGCGCCACTGGAATCCAACGCGAGCCGCTTCGCGGCCACCTTCCGCGCGCAGCAAGATGACTCGCCGGCCGCACCCGATCGGCGGGCCCGGCACCGGTGTCTTGGGCCCAGAGACCAGAGACCAGAGACCAGAGACCGCCCCTCCACTCCCACCATCCCGCCCGCACCACCGACCCTCACCGCGAGCGGATCTCCCGCTACACGTACAAGTCCAGCTTCCCCGCCGGTCCGTCGTAGACCATGCGCAGTCCCGACAGCCAGTCCCGGCCCAGCAGCGCCACCACCGTGCTGCCCTGCACCGTGTAGCCGAGCGCCATGCCCAGCATGGTCTGCTCCAGCGCCGGCAGCGGGGAGTTCGGGAAGACCATGAAGCCGTAATAGACGGCCGCGTCGTGGGGCTCGGCGTCGGGGGTGGACGGGGTGAAGGTCTGGGCGACGCCGACCTGCTGGTACAAGCCGTGAGCGATGCGATCATCCACGCAGGTCTGGCGAGCGCCGGTGTCGATGAGCCCCCAGCCCTGCACCTGGTTCGGCACCGTGCGGCCCATCTGCCTCAGCATCGCGGCCCGCTCGGGCTCCGGTCGCAGGGACACGGGCACGAGCGGGCCGTGCAGGGAGTCGATCCTGAGCTCGACCCGCTGGGGCACCGAGCGGGGCTACCGCACGCCGGCGACGACCACCGGCTGCGGGCTGCGGCAGATGCGCTCGAGGTAGAACGGACGGTCCACCCCGGCGGCGTGCAGGCCAGCACGGTAGGCATCGCGGGAGGTCGGGAACACGCCGACGAGCCGGTCTCCGAAGAGCACGGCGAACTGGCCCTCATGGCGCTCGGCCAGGCGGGGACGGAGTCGGGCGAGGGTGGCACGTTCGGCCTGGAACTGTTCCATGGCGGACCTCCGCGGGAGCGGGACCCCACGAATCTCGCCCGGCACGCGCACAGCGTCAAGGAGAACGGGGCTTCCCCCAAGCGATTCCCCATGTTTTCCACAGGCTGCTCACAATTCGCTTGCCTGAAAACGCGCATTGCATGGAAGCAACCGAACAGCCGTTCTCCTGAACACCCGTTTAGTGCACTTAGTTTTCCACAGCCGATCCGGGCGGCGGCAGGTTGGGGCGCACACCCAGGCCGAGGCGCGTGCGCAGCTGCTCCTGACCCTCGTCGTGGGTCTGCCAGTAGGGCATGCGCGCGCTGCCGGTCAGCTCGCCGCGCTCCCCGTCGCTGAACGACCACGCGACCAGACGGTGGGGCGGCGCCACCTCGATGTCCCAGCTGCCGACCTCCTCCCCCGCCGTCACCGTCGTGCGTCTCACCTCGAAGGTGCCCGCGGGCACAGTGATCTCGCGGGTGTCGGCCTCGCGGGACAGGGTCGCGTCGACGAAGCGGCCGGGCTCGTGGCGGAAGCGCGTGGTCTGGGTTCGCGGGAACCAGCGGATCTCCCTCGATTCTCCCGGCTTCACCCACTCGCCCGCCAGGTCGCGCGCGAGGATGGCCGCCGCGTCGCCGAGGACCGCGCCCTTGGGCAGGTCGAGCCGCTCGGAGCCGTCGCCCTCGCCCTCGAAGTAGCTGTGCCAGGTGTGCTGGATGGCGCCGCCCTGCACGGTGAGCTGGTCGTAGACGTGCCCGCACCACTCCTGGCTCGAGAACGAGACCTTGGTGGGCACGCCGCGGGGCTGGCTGCCGTCCAGGGGCACGAAGGCGCTGGTCATCAGGTTGTAGTCGTACACGCCGGTCTGGAAGTCGCGGGTGTCGTTGAGCTTGATGACCGGGATGGTGCCGTCTCGGGGCACGTTGGGCTTGACCAGCGTCTTCGGGTCCAGGCTCTCGGTGACGAAGACCAGCACCGCCTCGCCCGTGCGGATCTCGCCGTAGCGCGGGATCGTGAGCGTGTAGCCGGCGAGCTCGGCCTGGCCGTCCCCCCAGTGCTCCCAGAAGCCCGCCGGCGCCTGGGACGGGCGCGCGGATGGGGCAGCCGCACCTGCGGAGCACGCCGCCAGCAGCAGGATCGGGATGATTCGCACGGGACCTCCAGGGCAGCCCGTAAGGTGCGCGGATGCCGCAGTCGGCCCCGCGTTTCGCACGATCGTAGCCGGGCACACGGGTGAATCCATCCGTGGGCATACGCATCGGGAGGGCGAGCCGCGGTGCTACCGTCGCGGCGTGAGCGCAGCTCGGGAAGGAGCGACATGCACGTCGTCATCGTCGGCAATGGCATCGCGGGGGTCACGGTCGCCCGCCACGTGCGCAAGCGCGACCGCAAGGCGAAGATCACGCTGGTGTCGGGAGAGTCCGACCACCACTGGTCCCGGCCGGCGCTGATGTACATCTTCATGGGTCACATGGGGTACGCCCAGACCAAGCCGTACCCAGACAAATTCTGGCGAAAGAACCGGATCGACCTGGTTCGTGGCTGGGTGGAGCGGGTGGACACCGGCGCGCGGGAGCTGCGCTTCCAGGACGGCCGCACCCTGGACTACGACGCGCTCGTGCTCGCCACCGGCTCTGTGCCCAACCGCTTCGGCTGGCCCGGCCAAGACCTCGAGCGGGTCCAGGGCATGTACAGCCTGGACGACCTGCGCGGCCTCGACGCAGCCATGCCCGACACCGAGCGCGCGGTCATCGTCGGGGGCGGCCTCATCGGCATCGAGCTGGCCGAGATGCTCCTCACCCGCGGCAAGCAGGTCACCTTCCTGGTCCGCGAGCAGGCGTACTGGGACAACGTCCTGCCCCCCGAGGAGGCCGCGCTGGTCACCGAGCTGGTGCGCCACCACGGCATCGACCTGCGCCTGCAGACCGAGCTGGCCGAGATCGTCGACGACGGGCACGGGCGCGCGGGCGGGGTCGTCACCAGCACCGGCGAGCGCATCGCCTGCCAGCTGGTCGGACTGACCGCCGGGGTCCGGCCCAACACGTCGCTGGCGAAGGCGTCCGACCTCCCCACCGGCCGGGGCATCCTGGTCGATCGCACCCTGCGCAGCGCGACCGACGGCGTGTTTGCGTGCGGGGACTGCGCCGAGATCGAGGTGCCCGGCGCCGAGCGCAACCTGCTCCAGCAGGTCTGGTACACGGGCCGGCTGCAGGGCGAGGTCTGCGCGGCCAATGTGCTCGGCGAGCACGTCGAGTACGACCCGGGCATCTGGTTCAACAGCGCCAAGTTCTTCGACCTCGAGTACCAGACCTACGGCACGGTGCCGTCGGCGGGCAGGCCCGACCCGAGCCTCACCCACCACGTCTGGCAGCAGGGGCAGCGGCTGGTGCGCGTCGTGTGCGACCAGGACGACGTGGTCGTCGGGTTCAACCTGATGGGCGTGCGCTTCCGCCACCGGGTCTGCGAGGCCTGGATCGCGGCCCGCAAGCGACGATCCGAGGTCCTCCCCGAGCTCCGCAGAGCGGGCTTCGATCCCGAGTTCTCCCCTGGCCTCTCCCAGGCCGCCCTGGCTCTGGGGGCGTGATGGCGACCGAGATTGCGATGTCCCCCGACCTGCCGACCCCGTCGCTCGCTCGCCGCATCACCAGCGGCCTGACCGTGCTCGGCCTGACCCTGTTCCTCGTCACCTTCGTCGTGCCCTGGGTGACGGGTACAGCGCCGTGGGGCGGGCTCGGCGCCCTGTCCCTGCTGGTGCCCATCGCCGTCCTCACGCTCGGCGGCGGAATCGGCTGGATCCTCACCTTGTACCTGGGCACCGACCCGGGCATCAAGAACGACAACACCTTCTTCTCCGGCCTGCAGCTGCGTGGGCTGTGGGGCTGGATCGCAGGCATCGCCTTCACCGCGTTCTACGTGGTGCTCTACTGGTTTCCCGCCGTGCTCGAGGGCCCGATTCGGCTCATGGACCCAGTCGCGATGGCCATCACCGGACACCAGGCCGACCAGTGGTTCCTCTACGGTACCCTCTACACCGTGCTCGTCCTCGTGTTTGGCCTGCGCATGGCGTACCGCTACCGCCACAACCGCTACCAGCTGATCCGCACCGGCTCGGTCTCCTTCTTCCAGCTCGGCTTTGCCTGGTTGATCCCCCACTTCCTCGCGCGGCTCCACGCGCCCGAGTACTACGCCACCTACTTCTGGCCCCTCAAGCCCGAGTACGCCTACCCCCCCGCCCACGGCGGCTACCTCTTCGATGCTGGCGTCATCGGCACCGTCATGGTGGTGATCTCCGCCGTGATGATCCTGGTCGTCACCCCGGTGCTCACCTACTTCTACGGCAAGCGCTGGTACTGCAGCTGGGTGTGCGGGTGCGGCGGACTGGCCGAGACCCTGGGCGACCCCTGGCGCCACCTCTCCGACAAGAGCGTCACCGCCTGGCGCATCGAGCGGATCTCCATCTACGCGGTGCTGGTCTTCGTCGTGCTCACGACCGGCCTGCTCTGGCTCGACTGGGCGCTCGGCAGCGCCGTGCTGTCCGGGGTCAGCGAGGGATTCCGCAGCTGGTACGGCTTCCTCATCGGCGCGGCCTTCTCCGGCGTCATCGGGGTCGGCTTCTACCCGCTCCTGGGCAGCCGTGTCTGGTGCCGCTTCGGCTGCCCGATGGCCGCATTGCTGGGCTTGCAGCAGCGCTTCTTCAGCCGCTTCCGCATCACGACGAACGGCGGCCAGTGCATCTCCTGCGGCAACTGCAGCACCTACTGCGAGATGGGCATCGACGTCCGCGCCTACGCCCAGCGCGAGGAGAACATCATCCGCGCGAGCTGCGTCGGCTGCGGGATCTGCGCCGCGGTCTGCCCCCGCGGGGTGCTCAAGCTGGAGAACGGCCCGGTGGGCGACCGCTACGACCACGCGGACAAGCCGCTGACGGCGATCCTGGAGGCGCTGGGGCAGCCGCCGCTGGGGGAGCTGCGATCGCGGGAGGAGTGAGCGCGGTCGCGATCGTCTCGCGGAGGTCGCGTGGCTGCGAGCGAGGGAGTGGCGGGTCTCGATCGTCTCGCGGGGCGTCGTGTTGCTGCGAGCGAGTGGCGAGTCTCGATCGTCTATCGAGGCGTCGCGTAGCTTCGAGCGAGGGAGTGGCGGCTCGGTCTCCAGTCCCCAGTCTCCAGCTTCGGCCGGCCAGGGAGCGGTCGGGACGCAAGCAGTCGGGCGCAGTCCCGACTCTTCTGGAATCCGCAGGGTGTTCGTGCGCGGTGGCTTCGATGTTGGGAGGGCACCGGTGTCGACCGGGGTGGATCCGCTGCCGTAGGACTGGAGACTGGAGACTGGAGACTGGAGACCGTCCCTCCACTCCCCCGGTCGAAGCTACGCGACTCCCCGCGAGCGCATCGGACCCCTCACTCCCCTGCGCTACCCCCGCGCGAACCACACCTGCACGATCAGCCCGTCCCTCACCTCATAGACCGCGATCGCCCGAACCACCTCCCCCTCGACCATGCCCGTCACCCGCTCCTCGTCGACCGCCGTGTGCTCCAGGGCGACCCGGCCGACCAGCTCCGCGTGCAGCTCCGGGCAGCGCTCGAACAAGGGCCCATACCGCGCGATCAGCTTGTCCCGGCCCTTGTAGGTCAGGGTTCCCGCGTGCAGGTCCCAGACCTTGACGTCTTCGGCGTAGCAGGCTGCGAATGCCTCGATGTCACCGGCGTTGTACGCGTCGAGCTGGCGCTGGGCGAGATCCGTGGCGTCGGGCATGGCGGTCCTACTTCTTCGTCAGTGCGGTGGTGCCGTCCCAGTCGGGCGGGAGGCCCTCGCGGAGGAGCACGTCGCAGCGGTGGATGAACAGGCGGGCGGCCTCGTCGCGATCGAAGACCTCGAGGCAGCGGCTGAAGAGCGCACGGGCGCGGGTGAGCTCGCCGGCGCGGTAGGCCAGCAGCGCCTCGTCCCAGGTGGGCAGGCTCTCGATCTTGGCGCGGCGCTCGTCGGGGGGGAGCGCGTCCAGCACCTCGTAGACCGCGGACGCCTTGCGCCGGCCCTTGGCCACGACCCGGTCGAGCTCGCGCAGGGTGACGACCTCCTCGCCGGACAGGCGCATCGCCGTGCTCTGGTCGACGATGAGGGTCGTGCCGTACAGCTTGGTCATGCCCTCGATGCGAGACGCGTGGTTGACCGCGTCGCCGACGACCCCACCGTCGAGGCGCTCCTGTCCGCCGATGGTGCCGAGCATGAGCGGCCCGGACGCGAGCCCGATGCCGAAGCGCACGGGACCTTCGGGCTCGTGCTCGTTGAACTCGCGCAGGGCGACCGTCATCTGGATCGCGGCACGCAAGGCGTCGTCGGCGCTGTCGTGAGGAAACAGCGCCATGATGCAGTCGCCCAGGTACTGATTGATGAAGCCGCCATTGCCAGTGATAGCGGGCTCCATGTGGCGC
>CALATR010000585.1 GCA_937891875.1 uncultured Pseudomonadota bacterium
GGGGAGGCCCGCCGATCGTCCAGGTGCCCCCTGGCCTTGCCGCACGATCGACCCCCCGGGGCAAGGAGCTGCCCCAGGTCTTCGAGCTGGACGCGGGCATCGAGGCCCGGGTGTCGCTCAACGCGATCCCGCTGCAGGCCCCGCCCGCGCCTGCACCTGGCCTGACCAGCGCGGCGCGGGTCCTGCGCCTGCAGCGCGGGGTCGGGGTCCAGGTCGGGGATCGCCTGCTGGTCACTGCGGATGACTTCGCCGCAGTCGCGGTCGTCGCAGAGGTCGTCCGCCAGGGACCGCGGGCCACGGTCACCCTGACCGGCGCGCTGTCGGAGGGGGAGGGGAGGGTGCTGACCCGCGCCCGGGCCGCGACGCTCGGACCTCCCACCGCCCTCCTCGGCGCCGACGCCGAGCCGTTCGCGAGCCTGCCGCTGACCACCCGGCTCGAGCACAGCGGACCGGTCGGGGGCGCGCGGGCGCTGGAGGACGGCGGGTGGCGGGTGCTCGAGGATCTGCTTCCAGACGGCGTGGTCGACCTGATGGTCACCCGGGCCGGGGCCTGGGTGGCGGCGCTCGACGGGGCGCTGGGCGTGAGCGTGGACCGCGGGCGGACGTTCCGTCGGGAGCGTCGGGGGGTGCAGCGGGACAGCGTGCTGTGCCTGGCCGAGGATCCGACCGGCGCGTGGCTCGCCGGCACCCGTCGGGGCAAGGTCCTGCGCAGCACCGATCGCGGCCAGACCTGGACCGCGGTCCGGGGGCCCGCGACCCTGGGCAACGAGGCGCGCCTGCCCCGGCGCCTGCACCCGCGCCTGCCCCAGGAACCCGTCCGGGCGGTGCTCGCGTTCGGCGCGGGCGACGACGTGCACCTCATCGCCGGGACCGACGTGGGCGTGTTCGCCTTCGCCGCAGGTGGGGCGTCGTGGAGCCCGGTGAACGACGGACTGCCCGGGTTCGACGAGACCACCCAGCAGGCGGGCGCGGCCGTGCGCCAGCTGCTGCTCACCCCCACGGGCGCGGTGCTCGCCGGGACCGACCGGGGCCTGTTCCGAACCGAGCGCCTCGGCGAGCCGTGGGTGGCGGTGGCCGGGCCCGAGGGGGGCGTCAGCGACCTGGTCATCGGGCCGACCGGCCGCGTGAGCGCGGTGGGCGGGGACGGCAGCCTGTGGCAGGGCGGCGAGGGGGGACTCACCCGGGCGAGCCTGCCGGCCGGAGTCGTCGCTCGGGGGATCGCGGTGCACCCGGCCGGGGGGCGCTGGCTGCTGGCGGAGGGTGGCCTGCACCGCGAGACCACCGCCGGGTTCGTGCCGGTTCCCGAGCCGGTTCCCGAGCCCCTCGCCCGACTGGTGGCGACCGATCGCGGCCTGGCCCTGCTGCAGGCTGTGAGCGACACGGTCGACACCACCTGGCCCGGCTTCGACGTGCCCGCGGACGCCGTGCCGGTGTCCCGGACCCTGCGGCGCCGACCATCGACCGCGGTGCTCCTCGACGGACCTGGCGCCGTGCTCGGCGTCCGTGCGGTGGTCCACGCCAGCCGCTTCGACGCCCGGGCCTTCGGTCGCAAGCGCCGGGGCACGGTCCTCCACCTCGACGCGGGTGTCGACGGCCTCGATCGTCGGACGAGCCAGGTGTGCTGGCCGGCGCGCAGCGTGGGCGAGGTGCAGGCGGTGGTGGCGCTGACACCCGGCGCCGCGCGCCTGGACCAGGTGGCAACCCTCGCCCGCGCGAGCACCCTGGGCCTGGGGCTGCCGGTCGAAGATCTGGCAGGTCGCATGCTGCTGATTGCCGGAAAGGCCCCCCGGGTCGGCACGGCGGATCCGGTCGACCTGCAGGCAGCCAGCACCCCGCGCACCCTGCAGCCGGACGAGACGGCCCGGGTCACGGGACTGCCCGATGCCCAGGGGCGCTGGCCGGTCCGCACCGACGACGGCGTGCACGGCCTGCTCCCCGCGGCGGGCCTGCGCATCGCGCCCCCGGACAAGCACGATCCCACCGACGCGGTGCTGCGCCAGGCGCGGGGACTCGCTGCCGGCAGCCCGCCGAGGCTGACCCTCGATCGGCCGATCGACCGGCCGCTGCACCCCGACCACGTGGTCGTGCACGCCAATGTCGTGCCCGCGTCCCACGGTCGCTCCACCGAGGAGGTGCTGGGCAGCGGGGACGCGAGCGTGCCCTCCCAGCAGTTCCGCCTGCGCCAGCAGCCCCTGGTCTTCCGCCCCGCACAGGACGGCTCCGTCACCCCCGATCTCGAGGTCTTCGTCGACGGGGTGCGCTGGGATCGCGCGCCCCTGCTGGAGCGCTGCGGACCCGACGCCCAGGCGTACGCGGTCGAGACCACCTACGACGGGGGTGTCGTGGTCCGGTTCGGCGACGGGACCTGCGGCCGCCGCCTGCCGACCGGATCGGAGAACGTGCTCGCCCGGTTCCGGGTCGGCGGCGGCGCGGTCGGCAACCTGGCCGCGGGCGACCTGCGCAAGCTGCGCCAGCCGCCGCGGGGGCTGCGGGGCATCGCGCACGTGGTGCCGGCGACCGGCGGGGAGGACGCCGAGCCGGCAGACGCGGTCCGGACCCGCCTGGCGGCACACCTGCGCAGCCTGGACACCCGGGTGGTGAGCCCCCGCGACATCGACGAGCTGGTGCGGGACTGGCCCGGCGTGGCCGAGGTCGACACCCGCACGGTCTTCGATGGACGGCGGGACGTGCTGGCGCTGGTGGTCATGACCGATGACGCCGCCGCAGCCCACCGCCTCGACGACCCGCGGCGGGAGGCGATCCTGCGCGCGCTTCAGGCCCGCGGGGTGTCGTCGCACCAGGTGCAGGTGCTGTCCTGCGTCCCGGTGGACGTCGCCCTGCACGCGACCCTCGACCTCGATCCGCGCCGGAGCGCACCGGACGTGCTGACCCAGGCGCGGACCCGGCTCGCTGCTGCGGTGCGCGGGCGTCGGTCCCTGGGCGTCGATCTGTCCGCGCTGGAGGTGCTCGCGCCGCTCCTGGCCACCCCGGGCGTGCGCGACGTGGCGCTGTCCGTGTTCACCCGAGACGCCAGTTCTGGAGCTTCGGAGCCGGTCCTGCGTGCGCGCCCCACCCGGGCGGCCCGGGCCGGATCCGGGATCGAGCCGGCCGAGCTCCTGGTGCTCGATCCCGCTGCGGCCGTGCTCCAGCCGAGGTCGTCGTGAGCCCCCCGCTGCGCCCGCTGTGGGACCGCCTGCCCTGGATCCACCGGGAGCAGGATCTCGAGAACGAGGGCCTGCTCGACCAGCTCACCGCCGTGTTCGAGGCCGAGCTGGCCGTGCTGTACCGCGCACCCTGGTCCCGCTACGACGATCTCTTCGTCGAGACGGCGAGCCCCGAGGCCCTGGTCGCCCTCGCCGCGCGCGTCGGGCACGTGCCGCCCGATCCGGCGCACCTGCTCCGCCGCGGGGCGGTCGCGAACCACCTGCGCTGGCAGCGAAGGCGGGGCACCCGCGCCGCCGTCGAGGGGCGCGCCCGCGACGTCACCGGCTGGAACGTGCAGGTCGTGGAGCTGTTGGGCGGGGTCGGCGTCGAGTTCGACAGTCGCTCGGTCGGAACGACCCTGGGACGGGTGTTCCGTCCGGGCCCGACGCTCGACCCCGACACCCCCGCCCCGCGCACGGTCGAGATCCGCAGCGGGCCCGGCACCCCGCTGTCCGGCGGCGTCCGCGACGTCGGCGTCATCGTGCACCGCGTGATCCCCGGGCCCCTGGAGGGCGCCTCGCCCGGGGTCGTCGAGGCCGGCAGTCGCTACACCCTGGACCCGTTCGGCCGGGATCGGCAGCTCGTCGGGCCCGACGGCATCGGCACCGAGCTGCGGTACGGGCCCGACAAGGGCGTCGCCGTCCGAGTCGACGGCCAGCTGGTGCCCGAGGTGCAGCTGGGCGACCTGAGCGCGTGGAGGGTCGCAGACGACACGGTCGTGGTCGATCCGGTGCTGGGACGGCTGGCGTTCGGCACCCCGACCGCGGGAGAAGTGAGGATCGACGCATGGTTCGGGCATGTGGCCGCCCTCGGGTGCACCCCCCTGCGCCGCGGCCTGTCCGACCCCGATGCCCCCGCCTGGATCCGGCGGGTCGTGCTCGGCGCCGGCGGGGACGACCTCACCTGTGGCAGCCTCGCCGATGCGGTGCAGGCCTGGATCGACGCCGGTCGCCCCTCCGGCCTGGTCCGCATCGCCGACAGCGCGACCCACGCCGCGCCGAGCCTCGCGCTGGGCGACGGGCAGCTGATCCTGGAGGCCGAGCCGGGCGAGCAGCCGCACCTGGTCGGGGATCTCGTCGTCAGCGGGACCGACCCCAGCGCGCAGCTCCAGCTCGCCGGACTGGCACTCTCGGGCCGGGTGGTGGCCCAGGGTGACCTGGCGATCGTCGCGCACCACGTCGCCCTGCTGGGCGGGCTGGCCGCTGACGACGTCGATCTCCTCGAGGTCGACCTCACGGACGCCATCAGCGGGCCCATCCGCCTGCCCGGCGATCGCACCCTCCTGCGCGCCACCCGCTGCATCCTCGACGGCCGCGGGCAGGTCGCGGTGTGCGGCCCTGACGGACCCGACGGCCCCGCCGGTCCCATCTCGGAGCTGGACCGGTGCACGGTGCTCGGCGACGCCACCGTGCTGGAGCTCGACGCCGCGGTCGACTGCTTGTTCGTGGGCCTGGTCCGCGCGACTCGCGGGGTGCGCGACGTGGCCAGCTGTGCCTGCCGCGGCGGGCTGTCGGGGCGCGACTGTTTCGAGTTCGGCTCGGGCTCCCACCTCCCCGAGGGTCCCCGCTTCGTGTCCCTGGATCCGGCGCACCCCGCCTACGGCCTGCTCCATCACGAAGCCGACGCGGTCTACCGCACCGGCGCGCGGAGCGGCTCGGCGCTGGGAGCGTTCCACGACCTGCTCGAGCCCCAGCGCCTCGCCCTGCTCCGCGAGGTCCTCCAGGACCAGGTCCCGGTGGGACTCACCGCCGTCATCGAGTTCGTTCCCTGAGGCTGCCATGTCTGGCGACTACTCCCGCGTCACCTTCGATCCGGCCCGCCGCTACGTCGGGGTGCTGCTGCAGCAGGGACGGGTGCAGCTCGACAGCGACTGGAACGAGCAGGTCGCGATCCAGCTCGCCGTCGTGCGGGAGCGCACCCTGGATCTGCTCGGCCCCCTGGCCGCGCCCGCATCGGACGCCGGGCTGCGCGTCGAGGCCGACACCCGCCTGATCCTCGGGGGTGCGACCTGCTGGGGCTCCACCGCCGAGGCGCGGGCGCTGGACTGCAGCGGCCGCCAGGCCTTCACGATCCGGGTCGTGCTGGACGCGCGCACCACCCCGTCGGGGGAGCTGGTGCGGATCCTGGACGGCGAGGACCAGGTGCGGATCGCGCTCGGCGTGGTCGACGGACAGGTGCAGGGGCGCCGCGGTCAGGCGGAGATCGACCTCGCGTGGCCCGACGATGCCGAGGGCAATGTGGCGATCGAGCTCGCCTACGCCGACAACACGCTCCGCCTCGCGGTGGGCTCGGCGCAGGTCGAGCAGGACGACGCAACGCCGCTGGCTTGGGCCCGCTCGGAGCACGAGGACCTGGTCATCCGCGAGATCGAGGTCGAGCCGGACGAGGTCGTGGTGCAAGCCGAGCTGGAGCCCCACGCCGATCCTGCGGTGGGCCGGCTCGAGCTCGCGGGACCCGGTCTGGCGATCGAGGCGGCCGTGCGTGGTATCCAGGTGGAGGTCGGGGGATCTACGGCGTTGGACCTCGTGTTCGACTCGGGCGTCGGCACCCGCATCCGCGACGCCGGCGCCCACGGGATCGACCTCGAGCTCCGCGGTGACGACGAGGCCCCCTGGGTCACCGACGGACTCGTCGTGCAGCCCGGTCGGCTGTACCTGCACGGGCGGGCCTGCCAGCTGGACGCGCCCCGGACCCTGGCGCTCCCCGCTGGCGAGCCCGACGCGGCGTACGCGGTCGTGGCCGTGTCCTGGGACGACACGATCACCCACGACGACGATCCCGCCCTGCGCGAGGTCGCCATCCCCGGGGACACCTCCCTGCGCACCCGCGCGACCCTGGACCTGCGCCTCGAGCGCCTGCGTGCGGATCTCCTCGACGACGACGCGCTGAACGAGGAGATCCGCACCCGACTGCTCACGTCGCCCCCGTTGCTCCGCGCCCGCCGCGCGAGCGAGCAGCTCGCCGAGCCGCTCGACAACCAGCTCTACCGGGTCCAGGTCCACGACGGCGGCGTCATCGCCGGCCTGGGGGATCGCACCGGTGCGTTGGCGGCGCGCCGAGCCGACGGGGGGACCCTGACCTTCCCCACGGCGCCGCCGTTCGAGGTGGGCCGCTGGGTCGAGGTGGACGGGCAGCTCGCCGTGGTCGAGCAGGTCGACGACAAGACGATCACGGTCGGCCCGCCGCCGACGTCCAGCCAGGCCGAGGTGCAGGTCGTGCCGGTCGCCGGGCTGAAGTGGGCGCCGGACA
>CALATR010000586.1 GCA_937891875.1 uncultured Pseudomonadota bacterium
GGACACCGGACACCGGACACCGGACACCGGACACCGGACACCGGACACCGGACACCGGACACCGGACACCGGACACCGGGCTCCATCTCGATCTCGGTCTCGGTCTCGATCTCGGTCTCGAGCTCGGTCTCGGTCTCGATCTCGATCTCGATCTCGGGTCTCGGGGAGTGCGTGGCCGTCCTGGACCTGGCCGACTTCCCGGACGCCGCCGCGCGACAGCAGGAACTCCGCCGGATCGGCGCCATGCTCGACCGCCTCCAAAGGCGCTGAGCGCCCACCTCCCCGCCCCCCTACTCCCCCGCCGCGAAGTCGATCGCTCGCTGGTGCCAGCCGGACGTGACGCGGTGGTCGCCGGGGCTCTCGTGCAGGCAGAGCTGGACCTCGCCGCCGCCGGCGCAGTCGCGCCAGACCTGGCATTCGCGGCCGTTTTCTTCGATGATCTCGGGCTCGCCGGTGCACTGGCTCTCGGCCACGGCGAGCGCCACCGAGTCGCGCACGTCGCCCTGGCGCAGGTCCTCGCGGATCTGGCGGCCCTCGAGGGGGAAGACGGTGTCGGACACGCCGTGCTCGTGGCGCAGGCGCACCGGTCCGGCGGGGCAGTCGGTGGGCAGGGGGAGCCAGAAGCCGCCCGACACCGGCGCGAACACTGCGCCGGTCTCCTGACCCCGGTAGCAGGCGACGTCCCAGGCCATGCTGCCGCCCACGCTGAAGCCGGACACGATGAGGCGGTCCTCGTCGATGGGGAAGCGGCTGCGGGCGTCGGCGAGCACCTGGTCGAAGAAGGCGAGGTCGTCGCGGGCGTGCTTGTCGTGGCCGCTGAAGCTCCAGCTCCCGTCGAGGCCGTCCGGGTAGAGCGCCAGCGCCTCCACCTCGCCCATGGGGTCGGTGAAGCTCCCCTTGTCGTACAGCTGCATGGCCGAGCCGCTGTGGCCGTGGAAGTGGATGAAGGTCGGAAGCGGGGACTCGCGATCCCAGGACTCCGGGATCAACGCCAGATACTGGCCGTCCTCCACCTGGCACAGCGCGTCCGGGCCGCCGCAGCCCATGTCGGGCATGGGCTTGGTGCATCCGAGCAGCAGTGCCAGCGCGAGCATTCGTTGCATACCCGGAGCATAGCGCGCCCCTCGCCGCTCCCGACTCCCTTCGCGGACACACTCCGTTCCCGCTTGTGCCGCCCGACAGCTGGTGCCACGATCCCGCGATGGGCGCTTCCGCCCGCGGGGAGGGGACCGATGTCCTCGCCGTGCACGACGTGTGGCGCCTGCTGCGCCGGGCTCCGGGTCCAGTTCCACAAGCACCACGTCGCGCCGGACGGCCTGGTCCCCGCCGATCTGGTGGTGCCCGCTCCCGCACGCGATCACGTGCGCCTGCGCGGGACTGCCGAGGGTCGCTGTGCCGCGCTGGACGGTGAGGTCGGCCGGTGCGTGAGCTGCTCGATCTACGCGCTTCGACCCCCACCTTGCCGCGACTTTGGCTTCCAGGGCGAGGACGGTCGGGACAACCCCGGCTGCGACGAAGCCCGCGCCCGCCACGGGCTGCCGCCGCTCGACCGGAGCGCCTCGGCGGCGTGAGCTGCCTCGCAGCTTTCACACAACCTGACCACGGTCCCCGGCTCCCAGACGCTACCCCTGGCCCTTCGGGGTGAACGTGATCCGCATCCGCTCGCTGAACAAGGCCTACGAGGTCGGGGGCCAGCCGCTGCCCGTGCTCAAGGACCTCGACCTCGACATCGCGGCCGGCGAGTTCACCAGCATCATGGGCAGCTCGGGGTCGGGCAAGTCGACGCTCCTGAACGTCGTCGGGCTCCTGGATGCGTACGACAGCGGTACCTACGAGCTCGACGGGGAGCTGGTCAAGGACCTCTCCGAGCGCCGCGCCGCCCGCCTGCGCAACCGCAAGCTCGGCTTCGTCTTTCAGGCCTTCCACCTGGTGCCCTACAAGAACGCGTGGGAGAACGTGGCGTTGCCCCTGACCTATCAGCGGGTGCGTCGCCGGGAGCGCAAGGAGCGCGCCCTGGCCCTGCTGGAGCGCGTGGGCCTCGCCGACCGATCCGAGCACCTGCCGTCCGAGCTGTCCGGCGGCCAGAAGCAGCGCGTCGCCATCGCCCGGGCGCTGGTGACCCACCCCGGCCTGCTGCTCGCCGACGAGCCCACCGGCGCGCTCGACTCGGCCACGTCCCATGCGGTCATGGACCTGCTGGAGGAGATCGCCGACGAGGGGCGCACGGTCGTGGTCGTCACCCACGAGCCGGACATCGCCGAGCGCACCCACCGGATCATCCACCTCCACGACGGCGTCATCGACAGCGACACCGCCACCGCCCGCGCCCGGGGGGCGTGATGGATCGGCTGGTCGAGATCCTCCAGTCCCTCGATCGCAACCGCGTGCGCACCGTGCTGACCGCGCTCGCCGTGGCCTGGGGCATCTTCATGCTGGTCGTGCTGCTGGCCGCCGGCGGTGGGCTCGAGAACGCCGTGAAGTGGCAGTTCCGCGACGACGCCACCAACTCCATCTGGGTCCGCCGCGGTCGCACCAGCGTGCCCTACAAGGGGCACCGCCCCGGGCGCAGCCTGCGCTTCACCAACGCCGACCACGACCGGATCGCCCAGCTCCCCGGCGTCGAGCACATCACCAGTCGCTACTACCTGTGGGGTGGGTTCACCATCCGCTACGGTGACCGACATGGCAGCTTCGACGTGCGTTCCTGCCATCCGGATCACCAGTACCTCGAGAAGACCATCATCACCGCCGGCCGCTTCCTCGACGACGACGACCTGCGCGAGCGGCGCAAGGTCACGGTCATCGGCGACGAGGTCAGCAAGCACCTCTTCCGTGGCGCCGATCCGCTCGGCGAGTGGGTCGACATCAAGGGCATCGCCTACCGTGTCGTCGGCGTCTTCAAGGACGAGGGCGGCCTCAACGAGCTGCGCAAGGTCTACATCCCGATCACGACGGCGCAGACGGCCTACGGCGGCGGGGACGAGGTGCACGCCATCATGTTCACCACCGGGGACATGACCCTGGCCCAGACCCAGGCGCTCGAGCAGGACATCCGGCGGATGATGGCCTCGGTCCACGACTTCGACCCGAAGGACGAGCGCGCGCTCCGGATCCGCAACACCCTCGAGGACGTGGAGAAGGTGACCCAGACCTTCACCGTCATCCGCACCTTCCTGTGGCTCGTCGGCCTGGGCACGGTCGCCGCGGGAGTGGTCGGCGTCGGCAACATCATGCTCGTCAGCGTGGCCGAGCGGACGGCGGAGATCGGCGTGCGCAAGGCCCTGGGCGCGACCCCGTTCCGGGTGGTGGTCGAGATCCTCCAGGAGGCGGTGCTGCTCACGAGCGTGTCCGGCTACATCGGGCTCGTCGCGGGGGTGGTCACGGTCGAGCTGGTCGACAGCTACATGCCGGAGAACGAGTACATCCGGAACCCGGACGCGGACATCGGCATCGCGCTCATCGCGATCGCCGTGCTGGTGGTCGCCGGCGTGCTGGCCGGGCTCATGCCCGCGTGGCGTGCGGCGTCGATCCAGCCTGCCCGCGCCATCCAGGAGGGCGGATGATCGACTCCTGGCTGGAGCTCGGCGCAGTCCTGCGTCGAAACCCGCTTCGGACCTCGCTGACCGCGCTGGGTGTGTTCTGGGGTCTGCTCATGCTGATCCTGCTCCTGGGGTTTGGCGAGGGGCTCGAGGACGTGGCGACCCAGAACTTCGCCCGCCGCGCCAGCAACAGCGTCTTCCTGTGGGGCGGCCGCACCTCGATGCCGTACAAGGGCATGCGACCGGGGGCGTGGGTGGGCCTGCGCGATGGCGACGTGGACCCCCTCTCGGAGATCCCAGGGGTCAAGCAGGTCTCTCCGCGACTGCAGCTCGGCGGGTGGCGGGACGGCAACCTGGTCGTGCGCGGCAACAAGACCGGCACGTACAACATCATGGGTGACACCCCGTCCATCTTCGACGTGCTCACCGTGGAGCTGGCCAAGGGGCGGGTGCTCAACCCCTTCGATCTCGACGAGCAGCGCAAGGTCGCGGTGATCGGCGAGCAGGTCCAGCGCGAGCTCTTCGGTCGGGACCAGCCCATCGGCGAGCTGATCCGGGTCCAGGGCGTCTACTACACCGTGGTGGGCGTGGTCCGCAGCACCCGCGCCGACGACCGCGGAGACCGGGACAACAGCTCGGTCCACGTGCCGCTCACCACGTTCCAGAAGGCGTACAACCAGGGCGATCGGCTCGGGTGGATCGCGCTCGAGGTCGCAGACGGGGCCAGCTCGGTCCAGGTCGAGAACGAGGCCAAGGCGCTCCTGCGCGAGCGGCACGGCGTTCACCCCGACGACATCAACGCCATCGGCGGACACAACGCCCAGGAGGAGGTCGAGCGCATCGAGAACCTCTTCGGGGGCATCCGCATGTTCATCTGGTTCGTGGGCGCCGCGACCCTCGCCACCGGTGTCGTGGGCGTCAGCAACATCATGCTGGTGGTCGTTCGCGAGCGCACCCGAGAGCTGGGCCTGCGCCGCGCGGTCGGCGCCACCGGCTGGTCCATCATGATGCTGATCCTGCGCGAGGCCATCGTGCTCACCCTGCTCGCCGGGCTCATCGGGCTCGGCGCGGGGGTCATCGCCGTCGAGGGCACCGCCTGGTTCCTCGGCCCCGACCACGAGCTGGTCGGCAACCCGGGGCTCGACCCGCAGGTGGCGCTGGTCGCCTTCGGCGTGCTCCTGATCGCCGGCGCCTTCGCCGGCCTGCTCCCCGCCCAGCGCGCTGCGCGCATCCACCCGGTAGAAGCGCTCCGCAGCGAGTGAGGAAGTCCGCATGAAGCGAGTTGGTGTCGTCCTGGTCGTGCTCCTGGTGCTGGTGGTGTTCATCGGCACGGTCGTGTTCCTGGCGGTGCAAGCCATGGAGCCCGACGTGGAGTTCCGCACCGAGAAGCCCGTCGTGACCGACATCGTCAAGAAGACGGTCGCCACCGGCGCCCTGGTCCCGCGCAACGAGGTCGAGATCAAGAGCCGGGTGTCGGGGATCCTGTCCGAGCTCTTCGTCGAGGCTGGCGACAGCGTGGAGAGCGGCGATCTCATCGCCCGGATCCGGGTCGTGCCCCAGCCCCAGGCCCTGGAGCGGGCGGGCTCGGCGGTGCGCTCGGCGCGGCTGAACCTCGCGGAGGCGAAGGCGCTGCTGGAGCAGGACGAGGCGCTGTACGAGTCGAACGCGCTTCCGCTCTACGATCTCGAGCAGCGGCGGGTCGAGTACCAGCGGCGGGTGGAGGAGCTGCGCTCGGCGGAGCGGGATCTGCTCCTGGTCCGCGAGGGCGCGCTGCAGA
>CALATR010000587.1 GCA_937891875.1 uncultured Pseudomonadota bacterium
CGATCGACGGCCTCGCCGAGGTCGACGTCGACGTGCGCCCCTTCCTGCGGCGGCGCAAGGACAAGAAGCTGCTGCCCCGCGCCGCCGAGCTCGCCATACCCGCTGCCCGGCGCGCCCTCGGTGATCTGGAGCTGGACGGGATCGGCTGCTTCCTGGGGGTCGGTCGCGAGCCGCCGGAGAACGAGACCGCCCGCGCCATCCTCGCCTCGGCCACCGACGGCGAGCTTGACCCGGTCAAGCTCGGCCAGGACGGGCTCGCTCTCTACCCGCCCCTCGCGTCGCTGCGGACCCTGCCCAACCTGGTCCTGGCCCACGTCGCCATCCAGCTGGGGCTCACCGGGGAGGGGGCGAGCGTGGCCGGGGAGGGCGCGGTCGGGCTGGTCGCCGTCGTGCGCGCCTGCCAGGCGATCGACGAGGGGCGCTGCAGGGTCGCGCTGGCCGGAGGTGCGGACAGCCTCTGCCACGGTGCGCTGGCCCGGGACCACGTGCGCGCCGGTCGCAGCTACGGCGTGGGCGAGGGGGCGGCCTGGCTGCGGCTCGAGGATCCGGCCCACGCCCGGGCGCGAGGAGCGACGGTGCTCGCCGAGATCATCGAGGTGGAGGCGCGCATCGGGCGCGTGGGCACCGGCGCCGTCGAGCACCGCGCGGCCCTGGGATCGTGCGGGGCGGCCGACGGTGCGCTCGCGCTCGCGCTCTCGCTGTGCTCCACATCGGCGGGTCGTGTCGCGTTGCGGGACCCGTCGTCGCAGTCCGCCGCGATAAGGTGGCAGCCCCCACCGGAGTCCCCCCCGTGACAGTCACGGACACCCACCTCCGACGCTTCGAGATCCTCCGCGAGATCGCCAGCGGAGGGTTCGGGAGCGTCTTCCTCTGCCGGGTCACCCAGGCGGACGGGTTCTCGCGGGTGGTGGCGGTGAAGCTGCTGCATCCCCAGTGGTCGGAGAACGAGGAGGTCAGCTCCCGGATGCGGGACGAGGCGCGGCTGCTCGGCCTGCTCTCGCACCGCAACATCGTCGACGTGTTCGACCTGACTCGCCTCGACGGCCGCGTCGCCGTGGTGATGGAGTACCTCGAGGCCATCGACCTCAAGTCGATCCTCAAGGGCGGCTCGGTGCTCCCGGTGAAGGGCATCCTCCAGCTGGGCTCCCAGGTGGCCTCCGCGCTCGACGCGGCCTTCAACAAAGCGCCGGTCGAAGGGGACAAGGCGCTGCGGGTCGTGCATCGGGACATCAAGCCCAGCAACATCATGGTGGACGCCCAGGGCGCGGCCAAGGTGCTCGACTTCGGCGTCGCCCGCGGGGAGTTCGACTCGCGGGAGGCGGAGACCCGGGGCATGGCCTTCGGCAGCTTCGACTACATGCCGTCGGAGCGCCGCTTCATGGAGTCCGGGGGCGAGACGTCGGACGTCTACAGCCTGGGTGCTGTGCTCTACGAGCTGCTCTGTGGCGGGGAGAAGCTGGGCAAGGGCAAGCTCAAGGGCAAGGAGCATCAGGCCTTCGTGCAGGAGCGCTGCCAGGCCCTGCAGGACGCGCTGTCGGTGCGCCCGGGCGAGCCCCTGGATCGGGTGACCTTGCAGCGACTCGTCGAGTTGATGGCCTCCATGCTGGACTTCGATGCGGAGGCTCGCCCGACGCCGGCGGAGGTCGCCAGCACGATGCGTCAGCTGGCTCGCTCGGCGACGGACCCGACGCTCGAGGAGTGGGCCGAGTCCCACGTGCCCCCCCTGCTGGCCCAGGCTCGCGCGAAGCAGGACCGCAAGGCCCAGAATCCCCTGGTCGGCAAGACCCTGGTGGAGCAGCGTACGGACAGCGACGGCACCCCGCGCCCGGTCCCTGCGACGTCGGCCCCGCGGCCCGAGCCCGGTCAGGCGGCGTCGGTGCCCCAGGGGACAGCGCCGTTCCAGCAGGTCAGTCCGTCCAGTGCCTACACGCCGCCCGGCGCGAAGCAGCGCACGCCGGTGCCGATCACCCGCTTTGATCCCGACATCCCCAAGCGGGTGCGCGACGCGGC
>CALATR010000588.1 GCA_937891875.1 uncultured Pseudomonadota bacterium
CCCATGACCCCCGCCCCCGACTCCCGCCTGTCCGTGCTCGTCGACGCCCCGGTCCGTGAGGACGGCGAGTTCGTCCTGTACTGGATGATCGCCGAGCGCCGCCCCACCCACAGCTTCGGCCTGCAGCACGCCGTGCACCACGCCTGCGCCTGGGGCGTGCCCCTGCTGGTGCTCGAGCCCCTCGACTGCACCTACCGCTGGGCGAGCGATCGCTTCCACGCCTTCGTCATCGCCGGCATGCGCGACAACCGCGACCACTTCGCCGCCACCCCGGTGCACTACCACCCCTACGTCGAGCCCGAGGCGGGCGCGGGCCAGGGCCTGCTCGCCGCCCTCGCCGAGCGCGCCTGCGTCGTGGTCACCGACGAGCGGCCCGCCTACCGCTTCCCCGACCTGCTCGCCCGGGCGGCAAGCGTCCTCGACACCCGCCTCGAGGCCGTCGACGGCGCGGGCGTGCTGCCCATGCGTGCCTTCGACAAGGGCTACGTCCGCGCCTACGACTACCGCCGCGCGGTGCACAAGCGCTTTTGCAAGGCGCCCCCCGTCCCCCCGCGGCCCGACCCGCTGGATGGAGCCGATCTCCCGGCGTTCGACGCGGACATCTCCGACATCACGACGCGCTGGCCCGCGGCGGACCCGGACGCCCTGCTGGACGGAGGCCTGGCGGACCTGCCCATCGATCACGACGTCGGCGTGGTCTCCTCCCGCCCCGGCGGACCGACCGAGGCCACCCGTCGCCTGGAGCGCTTCCTCGACCAGCGCCTCGATCGCTACACCGAGCGCAACCACCCCGACGAAGACGTGGCCAGCGGCCTGTCCCCCTGGCTCCACTTCGGCCACGTCGGCGGCGCCCAGGTCGCGTGGGCCATCCTGGACGCCGAGGGCTTCAAGCCGGAGCGAATGAACCCGGATCGCTTCGCCAAACAGGAGGGTGCCTGGGGTCTCTCGGCCGGTGCGGAGGCCTTCCTGGAGGAGGTGATCACCTGGCGCGAGCTGTCGTTCCAGACCGCCTTCCTCGAGCCGGGCGACCACGCCCGCTACGAGGGCCTGCCCGACTGGGCCCAGAAGACCCTCGACGAGCACCGCGACGACGAGCGCGAGCACCTCTACACCCTGGACGAGCTCGCCCGCGCCGAGACCGACGACGAGATCTGGAACGCCGCCCAGCGCCAGCTGCTCGAGGAGGGGATCATCCACAACTACGTGCGCATGCTCTGGGGCAAGCGTGTGCTGGCGTGGACAGAGAGCCCGGAGCAGTGCTTCGACTGGCTGGTCGAGCTGAACAACCGCTACGCCCTGGACGGCCGCGATCCCAACTCGTACGGCGGGATCTGCTGGGTGCTGGGTCGCTACGACCGCGCCTGGGGCCCGGAGCGCCCGATCTACGGGAAGATCCGCTACATGACGAGCCAGTCGACGAAGCGGAAGCTGAGGCTCGGCGGGTGGCTGGAGAGGTTCGGAGAGTAGCGGCGTGTGGGGAACCCGTGGCTTGTGGCAAGGGAGTGGCTGGGCTTGGGGCGAGCGGGGGAGACCGTCGCTTCGAACGAGGGAGAGGCGGGGCGGTCTCCAGTCCCCAGTCTCCAGTCCCCAGTCCCAGCGGCGCCGAGCCCCGGCGCGCGGGGACGGTGCCCTTCGGCTCGCCGGTGGGCTGCGCGCATGGGTGCTCGACGCTGGATTCCGGGCCGCGTGCACCACGATGCACGAACGAACTGTGTTGCCGTAGGACTGGAGACTGGAGACTGGAGACTGGGGACCGCCCCTCCCCTCCCCCCAAACCGCCGCTCCGCTCCGAGATCCACACCTGCCAAGACGACAAGAGCCGCCGCGATCCTGCGATCGCAGCGGCTCCTCGACAGCCCCCGCCTCAGGTCTTGAAGCGCTGCACCTGACCGTCCAGCGCCACCGCCATCGACGACAGCTCCTGGGTCGCCACGCTCGCCTCGCGGACCGCCTGGCGCGCGAGGTCGGCGGCCTCGGCGACCCGGGCGGTGGAGGCCTTCATCTCGGTCGTACCTGCGGCGGCGGTGCCGGCGTTGCGGCTGATCTCGTGAGTGACCGCGGACTGCTCCTCGACCGCGCTCGCGATGTTGTCCTGGATCTCCGAGATCTTCCGGATGATCCCGCCGATGTCGCGGATCGCCTCCACCGACTTCTCGGTGTCGGCCTGGATGGCGTCGATGCGCTTGCGGATGTCCTCGGTCGCCCGCGCGGTCTCCTTGGCCAGCTCCTTGACCTCGCCGGCGACGACCGCGAAGCCCTTGCCCGCCTCGCCCGCGCGCGCCGCCTCGATGGTGGCGTTCAGGGCAAGCAGGTTGGTCTGCTGGGCGATGGAGGTGATGACCCGCAGGACTTCCGTGATCTCCTGGCTGGACGCGCCGAGGCTGGAGACGGTGTGGTCGGTCTCCTTGGCCATGCGCACGGCGTCCTGGGCGACCTCGCTGGCCTGCGACGCGTTGCGGGCGATCTCCGAGATCGACGCGCTCATCTCCTCGGCGGCGGACGCGACGGCCTGCACGTTGCCATCGACCTCCTCGGTCGCCGCGGACAGCATCTTCACCTCGTCGGCGGTCTGGGACACCGAGTCGCCGAGCACGCCGGCGGTGGCCGAGAGCTCCTCGGACGCGCTGGCCAGCTGGGCGGACGTGTCGCGGATGCTCTCGACCGACCCGCGCAGCTCGTGGAGGAACTGGCGCAGGCCCTCGCCCATCATCCCGATGGCGTCGTCACCCTGAACTCCGATCTCGGCGGTGAGATCGCCGGCGGTCGCCGCCTTGACGGCGTTCAGCAGCTCGTCGACCTTCTCGCGCAGCTCCCGGGCGGAGTTCTCCTGGCCCTTCTGCAGGGCGCGCTTCTGGGCCTCGGTCTCGAGCTGCTCGGTGATGATGCTCCAGCTGACCATCGGGCCCACGTACTCGCCCTTCACGAAGATGGCGCTGGCGTCGAGCTGCAGGGTCTCCGGGCCCACCTGGATCCGCGCCTTGTGGGGCAGGTTGTCCGGGTTGGCGAGCAGGCGACGCTGGTGCATCGGCCGCTTGTGGAAGACGTCGATGTTGGTCCCGATGAGGTCGTCGACGGCGACCGGCAGGTAGTCCTGGAGCTTGCGCAGGGTCTCGCGAGAGGCTCGGTTCATCCAGGTGATCGTGAAGTCCAGATCCGTCATCATGACGTTGAGCGGCATGTTGTCCACCATCTCGAGGACCTTGTCGCTCATGTTCGACGCCGTGTCGTCGTCCTGCTTGGACCGTGCTGCCTGTGCCACCGGGACCTCCTGCCGCATCCGAAAGGGTCTCCCAGTTCCTTTCGGCCCACGGGTCCGGGATGTGAGCACGAAGTCCGCGAGAGGCCCCGTCGTCCACCGATCAATCGATCGAAAACCCACCCTGCCAGCGCGCGGCGAGGGTGGCGCAGGTCTCGGCGGCGGGCACGGGCTCCATGCGGAAGCGGCTCCGGGCAGGCACGGGCTCGATGGTGGGACTCGCGGCGAAGAGCGACACCGAGGCCCCCAGCGTCTCCTGCACCGTCTCGACCACCTCGACCTGACCAGCGATGGCGCCGTCGGGCTGGACCTGGCCGCGGTAGCGGGACCAGCTCTTCTGGGCGACGTAGATGCGGATGTCGCCGAGGACGGGAACGTCGAGGAGCACGGTCGCTCCCGGGTAGCCGTCGCCCTCGTGGTCGAGCACCCCCGGCGCGTCCCGCTTGGCGGGCACCGAACCGCCGGTGACCTTGGGATCGAAGCCCACGAAGTTCGGCCCAGGATCGGCGTAGTAGCTCCAGGATCCGCCATCCTGCGACAGCTGCACCGGGTAGCGCTGGATGGGCAGCGCGCGCACGAAGGCGGGGGGAAGCACCGTCTCGGCGCGGGTGTCGCTGACGATCTCCACCGCACAGACCCGCTGGCGCTGCTCCCATCCGGACGCGCCCTTCACCAGGTCGATCCGCACCAGCGATCGCGTCGTCACCTCCGCCGTGCCCGCCACCGGCACCTTCGAGCGGCTCGCGACGTCTACGACCATCGCGTAGGCGCCCTCGCCAGGCGCGCTCGCAGACGGGGGATCGGCGGCGAGCCCCAGCACGGTCAGCCACAGCACGATCATCGCGCACCTCCCAGATCCTGCAGCACCGCATCAGCCGCCAGCCTTCCCGACTGCAGGCACAAGGGCATGCCGCCGCCGGGGTGGGCAGAGCCGCCCGCGAGATAGAGGCCCTCGGGGCGACGCAGCCTGTTGGGCGGGCGCTGGAAGGCCGAGAACATCGAGTTGGACGCGGCGCCGTACAGGCTGCCTCGGCTCCGGGGGAAGCGCTCGGCGAGGCCGCGGGGGGTGCGCTCCCAGACCACGGGATCCCCCGCGGCGATCAGCCCGGCCTGGAGCAGCCGCTCCCGCAGGGTGCCGGCGAGCAGCCCCATCACCGCCGCGCTGGCTTGCCCGTCTGCGGGCTCGGCGGGGGCGTTGGCCATGGCGAAGAGTGGATCGCCCGTCTTCCAGCCCTCACGACCGTGCGCCACCGCCTGATCACAGAGGTAGACCGTCGGTTGTTCCGGAGGGAGCCCCCGGTCGAAGAGGTCGCGGAACTCGTGGGCATAGGTGGCCGGGAAGAGGGCCGTGTGGGCGAAGCGAGGGCCCGCTCGGCGCCGAGCGCGAAAGACCGCGGTGTAGCCCGACGTGCTGCGGGGTCCATCGGCGCGCACCCCGCTGCGCGATCCCTCGGGGAGCAGGTCGAGGACCGTGTGAGCGACGTCGGGGTTGGCGACCACCCGCTGGGTCGGAAGTCGCTCGCCCCCGCGCAGGCGCACCGCGCGGACCTGCCCGCCAGCCAGCTCGATCGCCTCGACCGGCGCGCCGTAGCGTACCTGGACGCCCAGCTCACGGGCCGCCTGGGCCAGCGCCTCGGGCAGGCGGTGGATGCCGCCCTTCACCCCGAAGGAGCCCAGCCCCATCTCGACGTGGGCGATGCAGTGCAGGGTCGCGGGCGCCTTGCGCGGATCGCTGCCGTTGTAGGTCGCGAACCTGGCGAACACATCGCGCAGGTACGGCGAGCGGACCCGCGCCTCGAGGGCCCCCTGCATGGTCCGGAAGGCGTCGATGTCGCGGAGGGCGGCGATCCCTCCCAGGCCGAGGCTGGCCATGCCCCGGACCGAGGGAGCTGCGGCGAGCACGAAGTAGGGCGCGGCCGCATCCCAGATCCGCTTGGAGTAGGCCATGAACGCGGCAAACTCGGCAGCAGCGCCCCCGCCCAGGCTGTCGCGCACGCTGGCCTCGGTGGCGGCGAGCTCCTGGTGCACGAGCAGCTCGGTGCCGTCCGGCCACAGGTAGCGGAAGGCCGGGTCGGGGCGGGTCAGCGTAACGATCGCGTCCAGGTCGAGACCGGCATCGGCGAGCAGGTCGCGGAACAGGCTGGGCAGGGTGAGCACGCTGGGGCCGGTGTCGAAGCACACGCCGTCGACGCAGGCCTCGCCGGCCTTGCCCCCCGGACCATCCGCCGCCTCGACCAGGGTGACGCCGACGCCGCGCCCGGCCAGGGTGATCGCCGCGGCGAGTCCACCCAGACCAGCCCCGATGACGACCGCGTCGCTCATCATGCCCCCCTCGCCGAGCGGGCCGCGTAGGTGCGCCCCGCCCACTCGAGCTGGCCACGCCGGGCCCAGCGCCAGGAGTTGAGGGCGATCCCCAGGAGCAGCACCACGGCGATGGGATGTCCCAGCACCCCGAGGGGGTGATGACCGAAGCGCACCGCGAGCGCGACCCGCGTGACGACGTTCAGTCCGACCCCGACGAGGGCGGGCACCGCGAGCAGCGGGACGGCAAGCGCGAGGGGCAGCAGCAGGAAGGGTGCGATGAACGCCAGGAAGTAGACCGAACCCACCGCGAGCAGGCGCAGCGGGGACTCGCCCAGCCCCTCGTAGAGATTCTTGGAGAACCCGCGCCAGACCTCGCCCGGCGAGGCGTACATGCGGCAGCGCGCCAGGGTGCTGCCGTCGGCGAAGAGCACACGCTTGCCCGCCCGCTTGGCGGCGCCGCAGAAGGCCATGTCGTCGACGACCTCGTTCTTGACCGCCTCGAAGCCGCCGATGGCGCGGTAGGCGTCGGCCCGCACGGCGAGGATCTGCCCGTTTGCCGCGAGGAACCTCGGATCCTGCGTGAGATGGATCAGCACGAGGGGCAGCCACGCGGTGTAGGTGAGGTGGAGCAGGGGCAGGATCAGGTGCTCCATCCACGAGCCGGTCACCTGACCGGGTACGGCGGTGAGCAGGTCGGCGCGGTGGCGATCGAGCAGGGCCGCGATGCGTCCGACCGCCGCGGAATCGAGGGTCACGTCGGCATCGACGAAGAGCAGCAGGTCGCCGGTCGCCTCGTGGCCGAGCACGTGGCAGGCGTGGGGCTTGCCGACCCAGCCGTCGGGCAGGCCGTCGCCCGTCAGCACGCGCAGGCGGGGGTCGGAGGCGCGGGCGGCGAGGATCTCGGCGGTACGATCGGTGGAGCCGTCGTCGAGCACGAGGACCTCGTGCAGCGGGTGCTCCTGGGCGAGCAGGGCGTCCACGCAGGCCCCGATGCTCGCCTCCTCGTTGCGGGCGGGCACCAGCACGCTCACCCGGCCCGGATGGCGCACCTGTTGGCGGCCACGGGGCCAGGTGAGCAGGTTGAACGCCGTCATCAGCGCGGCGAGGGCCGCGAGGCCGGCGGCGGTCCAGGCGAGCGCGAGCAGGGCCGTGATCATGCGGTCACCTCGGCGGGGGCAGGCAGGGCCGGACGGCCGCGGACTCCGGCGAACAAGGGCAGGAAGGGCGAGTTCGGCCGGTGGGTCTGGTGCACGGCCATGCGTACCAGCCAGCGGTTCCAGGCCCGGTCGACCCGGCCCGGACGCACCGCCTCGGCCACCCCGCGGCTGACCGACCCATCCGGCGCCGTGACCCGAGGCAGCCAGCGCTGGTAGAAGAAGCCGTTGTCGACCAGGTCGACGTGGTCGATGTGCAGCCAGGGTCGGCCCTCGTGGGACAAGGCGACCCGACGAGCCCAGGGCATGCCGAAGATCCCCAGCCGGGCTCCACTTCGGCGGACCTCCAGTCCGTCCAGCAGCCGCACTGCGCCGGACGGGTCGACCTCGAGTCCGTAGGCGACCGGCTCGCCGCGCTCGGGCCACAGCAGGTACCAGATGCGCTCGCCGTTCCCGACCGGCGCCCGGCCCCACAGCCAGTGGCGGATCCCCAGCGCGTGCAGGGGCTCGGTCGAGCCGTTGCGGTCGTGGTAGCCCCGGCCACGCACGGCGATGAGCGGGCGCCCGTCGACCTGCAGCTCCAGCTCCCCGGGGGCGGCGGTGCACAGCGGGCTCCACTGGTGACGCGGATCGTGGGGCAGCCCATCGGGCAGGACGCAAGCCGAACCCTCGAGTCGCAGCTCCCCGGTCAGCGACCGGCCATCGGGCAGGTCCACATCGAGCCTCGCACGCAGGCGGCGTACACCTTGTGCACAGCTTGTCTCCAGCGTGCTGCGACCGATGCGCATGCCCTCGGCGCCTGCCCAGTCAGCAGCGGACTCGTCGGACTGCTGGAGCAGGTAGAGGATCGGTCGCCCACCCTGGTAGACCGCGATGTTCAGGCTCGGATCCTGACGGGCGGTCCTGGGCCGGCCCGTCCGCGCGGCACCCTCGCGACCGGGCAGGAACGGTAGTCCGAACGACCAGATCAGCACGCAGCCGCTGCCGGATTCGTCCAACAGGTCCATGTACCACCAGGCGAACCCACCGGGAGCGTCGAGCAGCGTCCGGTCGAGTGGAGCCTGGGAGTCTGCGAGCCCGAGCATGCTGTGATCTCCCCGACAGAATCCCCGACGAAGTGACCGAGGGTGTTCAAAAGGTTTGCAGGATCCGTATACGCTTTGTATACCTTCTGCACACCTTGTGTCGAGGCTCATGTGTCGCCCTCTGTCACCGACATCACCATCGCTGGAGCCGGTCCTGCCGGACTCGCGCTGGCGGCCGCGCTCGCGGATCGCGGCGTGCGGGTGATCGTCGTGGACCCGGAGCCCGACGCCCCGTGGACCAACCGCTACGGCGCCTGGGAGCACGACCTTCGCGACCTCGACATCCCGGTCGAACGCCGATTCCCCCGCACCTGGGTCGATGTGGGCCAGGGTCGCCAGGTGCTGCCCGGCGCCTACACGGTCGTCGATCGCGGCGCGCTCCAGCAGAGCCTGCGCGACCGCGTCGGGCCGGCCCTGATCGCCGGACGCGCGGTCGACGTCCAGCACGACCCGAACGGCAGCCTGCTCCGCCTCGCCGACGGCCGCCGGATCCGCAGCCGCGCGGTCGTCGACGCCACCGGCCGCGGCGGACTGGTCGCCACGCCCCGCGCACCCCGGGTGTTCCAGGCTGCCCTGGGTCGCCTGGTGCGGGCGGATCACCCCTTCGCGCCTGGCGAAGCCGCGCTGATGGACTTCTCGACCGCCCACCTCGACCCCGCCGAGGCCGCCGGTCCGCCCAGCTTCCTGTACGCCCTGCCCGTCGACGCGGAGCACGTCTTCGTCGAGGAGACCAGCCTCGCCGCGGCACCTGCCGTGCCGCTCGACCGCCTCGCCGCGCGCCTCGACCGGCGCCTCGACCACCTGGGCGTGCACGTGCACGAGGTGCTCGACACCGAGCGCTGCCTCATTCCCATGGACGTGGCGCCCCCCGCCCGCGGTCGCACCCTCGCGGTCGGCGCCGCGGCCGGCTGGGTGCATCCCGCCACCGGCTACCAGCTGACCCGGGCCCTGCGCGCCGCCCCGGCGGTCGCCGACGCCCTGGTCGCCGGGCTGGACGAGTCCCCCGACCACGCCGCCTTCCAGGCCTGGCGCGCCATCTGGCCCACCGCCGAGCGCCGCACCCGGGCGCTCCACGACCTGGGCCTCGGCCTGCTGCTCGACTTCGACTCCGAGCAGATCCAGGCCTTCTTCGCCGCATTCTTCTCGATTCCAGAGCCTTCGTGGCGCGCCTACCTGGACGCCACTTCCTCACCTCTCGAGGTGGCGGGCGCGATGCGTCGCGTCTTCGCCGCCCTCCCCAACGCCCCGCGCACAGCCGTCGCGCTCCACGCCCTCGGGCGCGGTCCGGCCCTGCTGCTCGGCGCCATCACACCCCAGTCTGGAGGTGCTTCGTGAACAAGGTGTCCGGATACGCCCAGCCCGTCGCTACGGCGATCAGCGAGCCGGTCCGCCCGGCGGTCCCCCGCGGGATCTGGAGTGATCACGGCCTCGACGCCGTCGAGGGCCTGATGGTGCGCGTGTGCGCCGCGGACACCTTCGATCGCATGAGCGTCATCACCAGCGAGCACCTCGCGACCGGTGGCAAGCGCCTGCGCGCCCGGCTCGCCCTGGGCGCCACCGAGGGGCTGGGCGGCAACCGCGCCGCGGCCATCCCCTGGGCCGCCAGCTGCGAGCTGCTGCACAACGCCACCCTGCTCCACGATGACGTGCAGGACGGCGACCGCGTCCGCCGCGGCCGCACCGCGGTGTGGGTGCGCCACGGCCTCGCCCAGGCGATCAACGCCGGCGACCTGATGCTGATGCTGCCCTACTCCGTGCTCGACCACCTCTTCGTCGACGACGGCGTGAAGTGGCGCCTCACCCGGATCCTGGCTCGCAACGCCGAGAACATCGTGCGCGGCCAGGCGTCGGAGCTGGACCTGCTCATCCACGAGCGCCTCGACTGGAAGGCGTACGCGTCGGCCACCGAGGGCAAGACCGCGGCCCTGTTCGGCCTGCCGGTCGAGGGCGCCGCCATCCTCTCCGGCCGCACCCCGGCCGAGGCCCGCGCCCTCGCCGAGCCCTTCAGCCGCATCGGCGTGCTCTTCCAGATCCAGGACGACGTGCTGGACCTGTACGGGGACAAGGGCCGCGATGTCATCGGCTCCGACCTGTACGAGGGAAAGGTCTCGGCGCTGGTCAGCGAGCACCTGCGCCTGCACCCCAACGACCGCTCGTGGCTCCTGTCCGTGCTCCGCGCCCCGCGGACCGACACCCGCCCCGAGGACGTCGACACCGCCATCGCCCGCTTCCGTGACGGGGGCGCACTCGCCGCCGTCTGGGGCCGCATGGCTGCCATCGAGCAGGAGGTCGAGGCGTGGCCCGCGCTGCGCCGCGAGCGCCGCCTGCACTCCGTCGCCATGGCGCTCGTCGCCAAGGCCATCGCTCCCATCGCCCACACCGCGCCGCGCCCCACCCTGGCCGGCGCCCAGGAGAACCTCTGATGAGCACCCCGCAGACCGTCGTCGTCATCGGCTCCGGCTTCGGCGGACTCGCCGCCGCCGTCCGCATGCGCTGCAAGGGCTACCGGACCATCCTGCTCGAGGCGAACGAGCAGCTGGGCGGGCGCGCCAGCGTCTTCGAGCGCGAAGGCTTCCTCTTCGACGCCGGGCCCACCGTGGTCACCGCCCCCCACCTCTTCGCCGAGCTCTTCGAGATGGCTGGCCGGGATCCGGCCGACTACTACGAGATGATCCCGGTCGACCCGTTCTATCGGGTGAAGTTCCAGGACGGCTCGCACTTCGACTACGTCGGCGAGGAGGACCGGATCCTGGACCAGATCCGGGCGATGTCTCCCCAGGACGTCGACGGCTACAAGCGCCTGGCGCAGAAGTCGAAGGACATCTTCGAGGTCGGCTACGACCAGCTGGTCGACGTGCCGTTCCACAAGTTCTCGACCATGCTCAAGGCCGTGCCCGACATGATGCGGCTGGGCAGCTACCGCTCCGTCTACAGCATGGTCAGCCACTACGTGAAGGACGAGCGCCTGCGCCAGGTGTTCACCTTCCAGCCGCTGCTCATCGGCGGCAACCCCTTCGATGTGTCCAGCATCTACCTGCTGATCCACTGGCTGGAGCGCAAGTGGGGCGTCTGGTTCCCCAAGGGCGGCACCAACGCCATGGTCAAGGCACTCGGGCAGCTGCTCGACGACATCGGCGTCGAGGTGCACCTGAACAGCCCGGTCGACCGCATCGAGGTGGACCACGGGCAGACCAGTGCTGTCGTGCTCG
>CALATR010000589.1 GCA_937891875.1 uncultured Pseudomonadota bacterium
GAAGAGGTTGCTCGTGCCCCAGAGCAGCTTGATGCCCGTCTCCTTTTGCTTGGCGAGCAGCTTGTCCGCGACCCGGCGCAGGGTCAGCAGGCGCGCGCTGTCGTAGTAGGTGTAGATCTCCTGGAAGTCCTTGATGAACCTCTTGTCTTCCAGGAAGCCGCCGTGGGCGGAGTGGGGGAGATCGACGAAGCTGAGGCTCTCGGAGCCATCCTCCCAGCCGTGCAGGGAGAGCACGTCGGCGACGCGGGTCTCCCGGCGCAGGCCCAGGGTCACGTTGTAGGCGAACACCATGTGCTCGCCGACGTTGACGATGTCCATGGGCACGCAGTTGTTCTCGGTCCGCACGCGGGTGTTGCCCGCGACCACGATCTCCGTGCTGCCGAACGCGTCCTTGCGCGCGTCATCGAGGGTGCGGGCGCCGTCCTGGAGCGCCTTGGCCGCGTCGACCAGGCGCTTGCGGATGACCTCGTAGTTGCCGCCGTCCTGCATGCGTGAGCTCCCCAGAGCAGGGTGACCCCCCGCCACGACGGGCGAGGGGTAGAATCAGGCGTTGCTGGCTACTTCTTGCCCGAGAGCACGTCCTCGAGTCCGAGCTCCTGGGCCTTTGCCAGGAGCTGCTCGAGCTTGCCGCGCGTCTCGTCGTCGCTGTTCGCGAGCATCTTCGCGAACCACGCGGCCAGCGCTCCGTCGCGCAGCTTGTCCGGGCTGCCGGCGATGGCGCCCGTCAGCTGCTTGACGTCGTCGGTGAGCGAGGCGCTGCCATCCAGGTAGGGCTTGGCGACCGCCTGGGCGGCCTCCGAGCTGTGGAGGAAGCCGTCGATGCTCTGGCCCAGGGACGCCGCGCGGACGAACTGGTCCATGAACCCGCCGTCGCCACCGACGATGCGGATGTCGGCGTTGGCCATGGCCTCGGACATGACCTGCGCCTGGGCAGCCGCGACCGCCTGCTGGGTCTCGAGGTTCTGCAGCTGCAGCACCCGCTCCTGCTCGAGCCGGAGCCGGAACTCCTCGTGGTCGCGGGCGGGGCCCTCCATGGCCTTCATCGCCTCGAGCTTCTTGGACAGACCCACCGCCTCGGCGGCCATCTGCTCCTCGGTCGCCTTGGCCTTGGCGATGCCGGTCGCCTGGATGACCTTGGCCTCCGCCTCGCGCCCCTCGGCCTCGGCGAGCAGCTTGATGCGGGTGGCGTCGGCCTCGGCCTCACCCATGGTGCGGACCGCGGCGGCCTCGCGCTCACGGCCCTCGGCCATGGCGATGACCTGGGCCTTGTCGACGTGGGCCTTGACCGTGCCTTCCTTCTCCGCCGCGTCCGCGGCGGCCATGCGCACCTTGGCCTCGGCCATGCCGGTCTTCTCGATGGCGACCGCGTCGGCCTCCTTGACCTTGACCTGGGCCAGGCCCTCGGCGGCGACCTCGGCCTGGGTACCTTCGGCCAGGCGGATCTTGGCGTTCGCCGTCTTGTCTGCGGCCTCGAAGTCGGCCTTGGCGAGGATCAGCTTCTGCTTGGCCTCGAACTCGGCGACCTTCTCGGCGGCCTCGGCGGCCTTGATCTCCTTGACCAGGGCCTCCTCGGCATCCGCCGTGGCCTGGGTCAGCTGCACCGTCTTCTTCCGGTCGGCCTCCTTGATGGCGCGCAGGTCCTTGATGCGCTCCTCCTCCTCGGCGACCTTCTTCTCGACGGCGATGCGGGTGGAGACGACGTCGGCGATCTCCTTCTTCTTGACCTCGACCTCCTTCTCCTTCTCGATCCGGCCGATGTCGACGACGCGCTCGCGGCCGATGACCTCCATCTGGCGGTCGCGCTCGACCTGCTCTTCCTTGATGGCGACCACGCGGACGCGGTCCTTGTCGGCCACCTGCACCTGACGCTGACGCTTCAGGTCCTGGATCTCGATCTCTTCTTCGGCCTGCAGGCGGGCCATCTCGGAGCGCTTCTTCTCCTCGGCCTCCACCTTGGCGGTCTCGGCCGCCTCACGGGCCCTGGCAACGGCGATCTCGCGCTGCTGCTTGGCCACGGCGTCGGCCTTGCGGCGCTCGAGCTCCAGGATGGCCTCGTCCGCCTCGAGGTTCTGCTTGGCCAGCGTCTTGCGCTGCTCCTGCTCGAGGTTGTTCGTCAGGACCCGCTGATCCGCCGTGATCTCGGTGATCTTGCGGATACCCTGGGCGTCGAGGATGTTGAACTCGTCGAGCTGGTCCTTGGAGGTCTGCTCCAGGTAGTCGATGGCGGCGTCCTCGAGGACGTAGCCGTTCAGATCGCGTCCGATGACCTCGATGATGCGGTCCTTGAAGTCCTCGCGCTGGGTGTACAGCTCCTCGAAGTCCAGGTTCTTGCCGACGGACTTGAGCGCCTCACTGAACTTCGCGACAAAGAGCTCCTCCAGCGTCTGCTGGTCAGAAGCGCGCTTGCAACCGATGCTCTGGGCCACCTTGAGCACGTCTTCCTTGGTCTTGTTGACCCGGACGTAGAAGGCGACCTTGATGTCGGCGCGGATGTTGTCGTGGCAGATGAGGCCTTCCGAGCCGCCGCGGGCGATCTCGATGGTCTTGACCGAGATGTCCATCAGCTCGGAGCGGTGGATGATGGGCAGGACGACGCCGCCGGTGAAGGTCACCTCGGGCTCGTCCTTCATCTTGTTGATGATGAGGGCCCAGCCCTGGTCCACCTTGCGGTAGAACCGGGCGATCATCGCCAGGATGCCGACGACGATGAAGACGACGAACGCGAGCATGCACGCGATGCCGATGATGAGCGCGGTTGGATCCATGGAGGTCTCTCCCCTGAAGACTGCCGGGCTGACCGCCCCGGCTGCGGTGGAAACGAAAGTTTGAAGCTTGTTCTCGGTCGCTACGACCGGTGGCTCTCTGCCTGGGACGTGCGCGCCGCCTGGCGGTCCTCGAGCTGGCGGGGGGCCGTCGGCTCGACGATGAAGGCGTCCCGCGCCTGGTCGAAGGAGACGATGAGCGCGCGATCCCCCTTGCGCAGCCCATTGTCGAGGTCACAGCGAATCTGGATGAGCAGGTCGGCGTCCTTGACCAGCACGGTGGCCTGGCCGAAGCGGCCGTCCACGCGCCCGGTGGCGAGCTCCACGGTCTCCCCGATGAGGGAGCGGCGCTCACGGGACTTGCCGGTACGGAAGAGCGGGCTCATGGGCCGGGACAGCACGGCGGCGGAGACGAGTCCGCCGATGAGCGCCACGGCGAGCACGGAGAGGCTGCCGACCGCCATCAGCAGGGCCGAGCCGGTGAAGGGTCCGAAGGCCCAGGTACCGATGAAGGACACGATGAAGCCGGCGAGCACGAACAGGCTGACCAGCACCATGACCGGCACGCGCCCAAAGCCCAGGAAGGCGAGGAACTGGGCGAACGCACCCGCACCCTCGGCGGCGTCGGCCATGTCCGCCGCGTCGGTGACGTCCGCCGCGTCGACCGCATGGACTGCTTCCACGGAGTCGGCCGCGTCGAGCGCCCCGTCGATGCCGGGGTCCACGTCCAGATCGAGGTCCAGATCCAGGTCCAGCTCGAACAGCTCGAGGTCGATGGCGCCGACCATGACCAGCAGCCAGTAGAGCGCCACGAACGCCATGAGCACGGTGAAGATCACCGTCGGCAGGCCCAGCACGATCGCCAGGAACGCGGCCATGTCCCTCCCCAGGGTCAAGCGTGTCGATGGATGGATCTTGAACACGTCGGGGACGGAGACATCCCCGAGTGCGGCCGCTGTTACACGCTGCAACAACGGCCCCCGGCATACCATGCTGGGGTCGCCCCGGGCGGAGAGTGGGCTCGAATTTCCCCTTTGCGGCGATGTCGTTCGCGATACCGGTCGCGAAGCGTCGTATGCGACACGGGGTGAGAATGGAGCGGAGGGGGGCCGACCACCCGAGCGCCCACGAGCGGCGGCTCCGCGTGCACCGGGCGCGGGTGTCGACGCCGACGTTGTTCGTTCGCTTCGGAGCGCTGTGGCTGGCGCTCCTCGCCGCGCTGA
>CALATR010000590.1 GCA_937891875.1 uncultured Pseudomonadota bacterium
ACCCGCCAGGTCGAGCTCATCTCCGAGGACGTCAAGGCCATCACCGAGGTCATCCGGATGATGGTCGAGGATCGGGAGAACCAGCAGAACGTCGAGTCGACCCTGCGCAACACCGAGGAGCTCACCGCGGAGCTCGCGGCGATCAGCGCGGAGAACCGGCGTGACCTGCGCGCCATCGTCGAGAGCGTCAAGCGCCTGTCCGAGAGCCTCGAGGGCATCGCGGACGACGCGGGCCAGGACCTGGACGAGGAGTTCGACAAGATCAAGGACGCGACCGACACCCTGCAGTCGACCCTGGACAACCTGGACTCGGTCACGGGCAAGGTGGACCGCGGCGAGGGGACCATCGGAGCCCTGGTCAACGATCGAGAGACGGTGGACGCGCTCAACGAGACCATCGAGAACGCAAACGACGTCATCGAGAGCTTCTCCGGCCTGCAGGCCGAGGTCTACAACTGGAACCGGCTGTACATCGGCACCAACCCGTCGCGGAGCCCCAGCGGCGGCCCGCTGACGGAGGAAGAGGCCAGGCTGCTGTTTCCGCCTGACGGAAAGAACCGCTACAACCTGATCAGTGGCCATGCGATCGGCGTGCACCTCAAGCCCCAGGAGGACTTCTGGTACACGTTCGAGCTGATCGCCCACCCCATCGGCAACATCAGCGTCGACGAGTTCCAGATCTCCGGCGACGATCTGGGCGGCGACCCGCTCTACTACCGGGAGTGGCGGGTCCGGCAGACCTTCCGCTACTCCTTCCTCATCAACAAGCGCTGGTTCGACTTCTCGCTGCGCCTCGGCATCCGTGAGAATGCGGGCGGCGCGGGCGTCACGCTCTACTTCGCCGACGATCGCCTCACGCTCAACGGCGATCTGTTCGACTTCACCTACGGCGGCTACCCGTCGGTGGTCAACGACCCGGGCCTGCTGGGCGTCAACACCCGCGTGTGGGTCCGCTACGAGCCCATCGAGGGCATGTTCCTCGAGGCGGGCACCGAGAACATCCTGCCGGGCATCCGCTACGGCTACGCGACCACGTTCGTCGGCGCCGGACTGCACTTCACCGACAACGACATCAAGCTGCTGTTCGCGACATTGCCCATCGGCCTGTGAGGGGTCTTCCGGGGCCGCGGTAGTCCGGTGCAAGGCCGGCCTGCAGCACGACGAGCGCCGATGTCGTCCCGATCCGGGCCTTGCGGTGTGTCAGTAGCGGGCGCGCCTTGCCGCTCGGCCCTTGTGTCGACGGCATGGCCGGTGCTATCCGAGGGGTCCGCAGCGGCCGTGTTCCCGGACGGCAGGCGGTCCCCATGCAGGAGTGGCTCCGTGGCAGGCAAGAAGACCGAGAAGGACCTGCTCTCCGACTTCTTCGGCGACGATGATCTCGACTGGCTCGACGACGACGACGCGGCGGCCCGCGAGGCCGCCAGCGCTGCCGGTGCTGCCGAGGAGGAGCCTCCCGCCAAGGAGGCCGCCGAGGCCGACGTGGACGAGGAGGCAGCCGCGGCCAGCGAGCCTGCTGCCCCCCCGCCTCCGCCCCCGCCGGTACCGCGCCGCCAGCCTCAGCCGACCCTGCCGCCGCAGCCGGCGCCAGATCTCTCCGGCGAGCCGGTGACCCCGGCACCGAAGCGTCCGCTGCGCCCGATGCCGGACCAGGACCCCGAGGAGACCCTGGTCGCGGCCCCGTCGGAGCCGCTGGCCGCGTCCTTCGACACCGACGGGCCAGTGCAGCCCGACGACGGACGCGATCCGCTCGACGAGACCATCGGTGCCTTCCTCGAGCCCATCGACGCGACCGACTCCGGCGACCCGGACGTCACCGAGACCGTGACCGACGACGTGCCCCAGAGTCCGCTCGACGACATCGTCGTGGAGGAGGACAGCCCGTCCGAGCTGGCCGCGGCGCAGGACGGCGAGGGTGAGGGGAGCGAGGAGGCCGCCGCCGAGGAGGCTGCCTCGGAGGACGAGGGTGCGGAGGATCCGGTCGAAGAGGCCGAGGCCGCGACCGAGGAAGCCTCGCTCGACGACACGATCGTGGACGGCGCCCCGGCGATGGCTGCGGAGGACGAGGCCGCGACCGAGGTCGACGAGGCGGTGGACGAGGGTCCGACCCAGCTCGCCGAGGAGCCGGCAGAGGCGGTCGAGGAGCCGGCAGAGGAGCCGGCAGAGGAGCCGGTCGAGGAGGCGGTCGAGGAGGCCGCCGAGGCGGAGGAGGCCGCGGACGAGGCCGCCGCGACCGAAGAGAATGCGGGTGAGGTGGATGAGTCCGAAGAGGACTCGGTCGATGAGGCCGAGGCCGCAGCTGCTGCGGAGGGGGCCGCCGAAGCCGCCGCCGAGGACTCGGCGCCCGAGCCCATCGTGGTCGCCACCTGGTCGCCGCAGGACGACTCCGGCACCTGGGCCGAGGTGGTCACCGTGCTGGAGGCTGCCGCAGCCGAGCGGAGCGGCGCCGAGCGCAGCCACCTGCTGATCGAGGCGGCGCGCCTGCGTCGGGATCGGCTGGGAGACGCCGAGGGGGCGCGGGATCGGGTCGCCGAGGCCATCGCCAACGGGGCCGACGACGCGGTCGTGCACGAGGTGCGGGCGGACGTCGCCACCGCGCTCGGAGATCTCGCCACCACGGTCGAGGCGCTGGTCGCCCGCGCGGCTCACCTCGAGGGAGCGGCGGCCGCCGAGTGCTACCAGGCCGCCGCGATGATCGCCCGGCACCGCATGCAGGAGCTCGACGTCGCCGAGACGCACCTGCGCAGCGCCATCGAGGCCGACCCCACCGACTACGCCTCGCTGTCGCTGCTGCGGGACCAGCTCACCGCCAAGGGGCGCGAGGCCGACCGGGCCGACGTGCTCGCCCACATCAGCGACACCGCCACCGGGCGCGTCGCCGCCGAGGCGTGGTGGGAGCTCGGTCGCCTCCGCCACCGCCTGGGCGACGAAGACGCCGCGATGGAGGCCTACCGCGCCGGTCGCGCGGCCGATGCCACCCACGGCCCGTGCTTCCTGGCCATCCAGGCCCTGGCCGCCGCCTCCGCCGACGACGCCGCCCTGGGCGAGCTCTACCTCGAGGAGTCCGAGCGCGGCGGTCCGGCGGAGCACGCCTTCTGGTCCCTGGAGGCCGCGCGTGCCTTCGTGGACGCTCGGGCAAAGGAGCAGGCGGACGCCGCCTTTACGAAGGCGGTCGAGGCGGGCCACCCGCTGGCGCGCCGGGAGCAGCAGGCCTGGTTCCTGGCCACCGATCGGCCCGACGCCTACGCCGACGCCCTGGCTGCCGAGGTCGCCACCCTGTCCGCCGAGGACGGCAAGGCCTTCGCCCTGTTCCGCCTCGGACGCGAACGCGAGGACGCGGGCCAGCTCGACGACGCGCTCGCGGCGTACCAGGAGGCGGTGGAGCTGGACCCGGCCGCCGGACCGGCCGCCGAGGCCGTCGCCCGCGTGCTGCACGCCGCCGGAAAGCACGAGCAGCTCCTGGCGTTCTGGCAGACCCGGGTCGAGGGATCCCAGGACGAGCTGCTGCGTCGATCCGTGCTGCTGCGCATGGCCGAGGTCGCCCACACCGGACTCGGCGACGACCAGCGCTCGCGCGAGCTGCTGGAGCGCCTGATCGGCGAGTGGCCCGACGACCGGACCGCCCTGCACATGCTCCGCCGCACCTGCCAGCGGCTGAAGGCCTGGCCCGAGGTGGCAGACGCCTACCAGCGCCTTGCCGAGCTCGAGGAGAGCCCGGACCAGAAGGCGGGCCACCTGGCGCGGGCCGGCAACGTCTGGCGCCACGAGGTCGGCGACAACGAGAAGGCGCGCGAGTGCTACGGCAAGGCCCTGGAGCTGCGCCCGGCGCACGTGATCGCCCTGGACGAGCAGGTGGATCTGCTCGAGGAGCTCGGTGACTATGGTGCCGAGGCCCAGGTCCTGCGCGCGGCGGCCGACGCGCTCACCGACGAGGGCGAGCGGGTCCGGGCGGCGTACCAGGCCGGCCTGGTCTACCTGGACCGCCTGGACGATGTCGAGCGCGCGGCGGAGGCCTTCCAGCTGTGCCTGCGCCTGCAGTCCGACTGCCTGCCCGCGCTGGGCATGCTCAAGCAGATCGCCACCCGGGCCGGCCAGGGCGCCGAGGTCTACCGCCTCTACCTGCAGCAGGCGTCGACCCTGCAGGACGAGCCGTCTCGTCACTGGCGCATGCTCGCCGCGGCCGATCTCGCCGCGAAGCTGCCCGGGGGCGACGCGGGGCGCGATCTGGGGGCCATCCTGGAGGCCGATCCCACCCACCCGGGTGCGGTCGTCGGTCAGGAGCTGCGCATGCTCACGATGGGCGCGCAGGTGGGCCTGCTCAACCTGTACCGTCGGGTGCTCCAGGGCACCGAGTCCGGACCCCGCCGCTCGGCGCTCCTGGTGCGGGTCGCCCACCTGTTCGAGGCGCTCGGCGACACTGCCGGCGTGCAGGCCCCGCTGGCCGAGGCGATCACGGTCGAGTCCGACGCGGTGCCGTTCCGCGCGCTCGCCCGCCTGGCGGAGGGGCAGCGCCTGTGGGCCGAGGCGGCCGGCGCCCTCGAGCGCACCGACGACGCGTCGGATCAGCTGGAGCGGGCGCGCCTGATGGCCCAGCGCCTGGGTCGCCACGACGAGGCGCTCGCCGTCTACGCCGATCTGCTCGACAACCCCGAGGTGCGCGTCGGTGCGGCGCTCGGCGCGGCGGCCCTGGCCCAGCGCGCCGGCGACGCCGATCTGCTGCTGCGCGCCCACGCCACCCTCGCCGAGCACGCCGATGCCGTCCCGGTGCAGGCGGCCCACGCCCTGTGGTCCGGCCAGCTCGCCGAGGCGTCCAACAAGCCCGACGAGGCGCTGCGGCTCTACCGCCTGACCCTGAGCCTGCGCCCGGCCAGCCTCACCGCGTTCGATGGGGCCCGCCGCCAGCTGCTCGCCGCCCAGGACGCCGACGGCCTGCGCGAGCTGTGGACCACCTGCCGCCCGGACGATCTGCACGGTCTGACGCTCGATCTGGAGATGGTCGGCGACAAGGCCGGCGTGGCCGCGGTCTGGGAGAAGGCCAAGGAGGGCACCGAGCCCGACCTGGCGGTGATCAGCCGGGTCGAGGTCGCCCGGGCGGATGTCGACGACTGGCGCGGGGTGTTCGCCGCGGTCAGCGAGCGGACCCCGCTGGTCGCCGAGCCCATGGTCAAGGCCACCGCCGAGGCGAAGCGCCGCTGGCTGCTGGCCGAGAAGCTCGCCGACACCGAGGAGGCCTGGGAGCTCTACCAGCGCCTGCACGAGGAGGATCCCGACGACCGCGAGGTCATCTCGGCCCTCGCCCGCATCGCGCTGGCCCGCGGTGAGACCCGGATGGCCACGTCCTACCTGGAGATGCTCGCGGCCGGCGCCGAGGGCGATCAGGAGGCCGCGGACCTGCGGGTGCGCTCGGCCGCGGTGCACCGCGCCGCCGGGGAGACCGACGAAGCGCGCCAGGCCTACCTGGATGCCCTCGACCACCTGCCCGACCACGGCCCCGCTCTGGACGGCCTGAAGTCCCTCGCCATCGAGCAGCAGGACTGGCCCGGCCTGCTCGCGACCCTGACCCGGGAGAGCAACCTCGCGGAGGGCGAGGCCCGGGTGGACCTGCTGGTGCGGATCGCCGAGACCACGGCGGACAAGCTGGAGGATCCGCAGCTGACGAAGGAGGCCTGGCGCAAGGTCCTGGAGGAGGCTCCGGAGCACAAGGAGGCCCTCGAGGCGCTCACCGCCCTGTGCGCCGAGCACGAGGACTGGGAGGGCTATGTCCAGCACGGCACCGCGCTGGCGGCTCTGCTGGAGGGCGAGGAGCGCACGGCCCTGCTGGCCCGGATCGGCGTCGTGTCGGCGGACGAGCTGGGTCGGGACGACGCGCCCGCGGTCATGGAGCGCGCCCTGTCCGAGGGACCGCCCAACCTGGTCGCGGTCCAGCGCCTCGAGGCGTTCTACCGGCGCGCGGGCGACTCCACGAACACAGTGCGGGTGCTCGCCATCCAGGCCGACGTGGTCGACGATCCGAAGGAGAAGGCGCGCCTGCTCGGCGATGCGGCCCAGCTGGAGGCGGATGTGCGTGGGGACCGGGTCGACGCGGCCCGCCTGTACCGCAAGGTCCTCGAGGCCGATCCCGACGATCTGCGCGCCCTGCGCTACCTCTCCGAGTACGAGTGGGAGCTCGGCAAGCGCGACGACGACGTGCTGTCCCTGTTCGAGCGCCTCGCCCCCCGAGCGGCCGAGGATCTCGACCTGGACGACTTCGACGTGGCGATGGAGCTGTCGACCTTCCACTACCGGCTCGCGAGCCTGTACGCGGCCCGGGATCAGGCGGACGAGGCCCTCGCCGCGGCGGACAAGGCGCTCGGCTACAACGCGTCCCACCGCCCGACCCTGGAGCTGCAGGCGCCGCTGCTGGTCGCCAAGCAGGACTGGAAGACGGCCAACGCCACCCTGAAGCGCCTGCTGCAGCTGACGGGCGGCCAGGGCGACAAGAACGTCATGGCCGACATCTACGCCCAGCTGGGTCAGGTGGAGCACGCGCTCGGTCACCACGGCAAGGCGACGAAGCGCTTCGTCAAGGCGCTCGATCTCGTGCCCAAGCACGTCATCGCACTGAAGGGCCAGGCGGCGCTGCTGCTGGACCAGCAGCAGTGGAACGCGGCGTTGAACGTGCTGAACAACCTGATCTACGCCGCGCCGGACCCCTCGGACGTCACCGCTGCGTACCTCATCAAGGGGCGCGTGCTGGACGACAACCTGAACCGTCCGGACAAGGCGGCCCAGCACTACGAGCGCAGCCTGGCCTACGATGCGAACCAGCCGAAGGTGCTCCTGCGCTTGTCGGAGCTCTCGCTACGCCGCGAGGACTTCGTGGAGGCCAGCAGCGCGGCTCGCCGTGGCCTCAAGCTCGCTCGCGACGGCGCCCTGCGCGTCGATCTGCTGGTGGCGGAGGCCATCGCGAAGGACGGGCAGGGCCAGGTGGACAAGGCGGCCGACGCCCTGCAGGAGGCGCGGGCGCTCGCGGAGTCCCTGGAGCTGACCGAGGTGGTCGAGGAGCTCGCGAACACGGAGCGCGCGGGCACGCTGCACGAGAGCTTGAAGGCGCGGCTTCCGAGCTAGCGGGGATGGCGGGGCGGTGAGCCGCTGGCGGGGAGTCGCGTTGCTGCGGGCAGGGGAGTGGCGGGTCGCTGGTCCGCTGGCGGGGAGTCGCGTTGCTGCGAGCAGGGGAGTGGCGGGGCGGTGATCCGCTGGCGGGGAGTCGCGTTGCTGCGGG